>CAIYCP010000705.1 GCA_903924715.1 uncultured beta proteobacterium | reverse complement strand
GACCAATGATCAAACACCTGCCCTCGGCATCAGCCGTTTTTTAGCGGCGCTTGCTACGCAGCTGGGGCAAACTCCAGCACCTCTGGCGTCGTTATACAAAAAAATTTCAGGCTTTGCACTCACTGAAAGCGAATATCGGCCTTTGCTCACCGCGATCAACCAAAAACAATATGCTGGCTCTGAGCTCGAGGCTTTTTTAATTGCCTGCACACAGCACTTGTCAGACGATGAGCTCATTGCCGTTGCGCGCTGTCGCAGCGAGCTGATGCCACGCATTGCGTGGGGCCGTGACATGGTGGTCGATAAGCACTCGCTTGGCGGCATACCCGGTAGCCGTGTCACCATGGTGGTGATCCCAATTATCGCCGCGCACGGTCTGCTGATCCCAAAAACATCGTCGCGCGCAATTACTTCTGCAGCAGGCACCGCCGATGCCATGGAGGTGTTGGCAAAAGTCGATCTGACGCCAGAGCAACTCAAGCTTTGCGTGGCCCAGACCAACGCCTGTATCGCCTGGAACGGCAAACTGAATCATTCTGTCATCGATGACGTGATGAACGCGCTCACCCGCCCTTTGGCGCTTGATACGCGAAGGTGGTCAGTGGCGTCGATTTTGTCAAAAAAATATTCGGCTGGCGCAACCCATGTTGTGATTGATATTCCGTATTCAAGTGCTGGCAAGGTTAAGACTCAAGCTGCCGCACACGAACTGGCCCAACTCTTTGAAATGGTGGGGTCCGCCTTGGGGCTCGTGGTCAAGGCCTTTGCCACCGACGGCCAGGCACCGATCGGGCGCGGCATTGGCCCTGCACTCGAAGCGCGCGATGTGTTGCAGGTGCTTGAGCGCGACCCAGTGGCACCCGCCGATTTGTTAGAAAAGTCACTATTTTTTGCTAGCCAGATTTTGGCGCTCGACCCCGCTGTGGGCAGCGTGGCTAGCGGTCGTACCCGCGCGCTCGAATTACTGAACAGCGGTGCTGCGAGCCAAGCCATGCAAAAGATCATTGCGGCTCAGGGTACGCAGCCGCCCGTCACCTGGGCGGGCGTTCTAAAACACGAAGTGCGTTCGCCGTACAGCGGCCGCGTACAGGGCATTGATGGTTTTGTGATTTCAGGGCTTGGGCGTTGCGCCGGCGCCCCCGCAGACCAACTCGCCGGCGTTGACCTAGCGTGTGGCTTAGGCGCAGAGGTCAATGCGGGCGATCTACTCTATGTCTTGCAAGCGAGTGATCCAGTAAAACTCGCGCAAGCCGCCGCACTCGCGCAAAGCGACTGCGGCTACCGGTTCATCTAAGTCGCAAACGCCGACCTAGTCGGCTTCTGCGAAAACATTGACCCAGCTGGCTTACTCGCCAAATCCTTTTGACACAATCACTTCAACCAAATTAGGCACGCCGCTCGCCATCGCCGCCTTCAACACGGCCGACAGCTGCGTTGGGTCAGTCACAGTTTGCGATGACATCCCCATGTTTTTTGCTAAGCCAGCAAAATCGATTGGTGGATCATTCATATCCATCGCCACAAACGCATCCGTACCACGCATCGCGAGCAGCCGCTCTTTAATGATGCGATAGCTACGATTATTAATGATGATGTAAGTGATGGGCAGACGCAGATGCGCAGCGGTCCAAAGCGACTGAATACTGTACATAGCGCTGCCATCACCAATGGTTGCGACAATCGGGCGGCCAGGTTGCGCCAAGCTCACGCCAACAGCACCGGCCATCCCAAACCCCAAACCACCGCTCGCCAGGCCGTAATACGCTTTAGGATTATCCATGGGCAGCATCGCAGCAATCGCGGGCGAAGCCGTCAGGGTCTCATCCACGACGATTGCGTCTTTAGGCAACACATCCACCAGCTGACTCACCAGATAGCGTTGATCGATAGGATTAGATTTTGCTGCGGCAGAAAACTCTTCACGTGTTTTGTCGCG
>CAIYCP010000704.1 GCA_903924715.1 uncultured beta proteobacterium | reverse complement strand
CTAAACCCGCATCACCGATTTGACCTGATAAGGCAAGGCGTAACGTGTTCGCACGACCGCGCGTGACATGTTGTTCATCTTTAGTGATGCGATAGCTTGTGCACATGGTGCCCGCATCAAACTTACGGCAATGGCCATTGTTATTGCACATCTCGACTGCAGAAGCCAAGCCATTGCTTAAGTCCAGGCCTGTACCTGCCTGCGTTTCAACGCCCGTTAACGGATCGCGTAAGACGTTCCAGCTTGACCAGTCTAGTCCCGTTTGAATTGCCGGGACCTGATAGTTTGGTGGATACCGAAAATTACTGCGATCATCCATTTTGGGCGGATGAATCATTTTGTCTGGATTGAAACGATTTTCAGAATCAAATAAGGCTTTGATTTCTGTAAAGGCCTGGTGGATGCGCGGTCCGTATTGCCACGAAATCCACTCGCCTCGACACAGACCGTCGCCGTGCTCACCAGAAAATGCACCTTTGTATTCACGAACCAAGGCTGAGGTTTCTTCTGCGATTGCACGCATCTTGACCGCGCCATCACGACGCATATCTAAAATTGGACGTACATGCAGCGTGCCGACGCTGGCGTGCGCATACCAAGTGCCCTCGGTCCCATAACGATGAAATACTTCTGTGAGTCGTTCGGTATATTCGGCGAGATGTTCAAGCGGCACCGCACAGTCTTCAACAAACGAAACGGGTTTGCCATCACCCTTCATGCTCATCATGATGTTCAGGCCGGCTTTACGTACGTCCCATAGCGCTTTCTGGGCGCTAGCTTCAGGCATTTTGACGACACTCTTTGGTAGCCCACGGTCGCTGAGTAACGCATCAAGGTCATCGAGTTTTTTAAGCAAGGCAGCTTGGTCGTCTCCAGCGAATTCAACGAGCAAAATCGCAGCGGGCTGCCCGAGTAACGCTTTTTCAACCACGGGTCGAAATGCGGGGTTCGACAGTGCGAGCTCGATCATGGTGCGATCAACGAGTTCGACTGCAGTGGGTTTGAGCGTGACGATATGCTGTGCCGAATCCATTGCTTTATAAAAGCTTTGAAAATTGACGACACCTAACACCTTGTGCGTGGGAAGAGGGCAGAGCTTGAGTGTGATTTGACGACTGTAAGCAAGCGTACCTTCTGAGCCAACTAACAAGTGCGAAAGGTTGGCAACGCCGTCATCGGTGTAGGCTCTGGGATTTTGACAGTCGAATAAGTCGATGTTGTAGCCCGCGACACGGCGCAACACTTTTGGAATGCGTTCAGCGAGTTCGCCACGCTCGCGCGTCGCAATCGTTTTGAGATTTTCTAGAATATTTTGTAAGCGCGTACCCACCACGGGCTCAGTTAAAGAGCCAAAGCGAGCTTGAGTGCCATCGGCTAATACCGCGTCAATGGACAGCACGTTATGTACCATATTGCCGTATTCGATCGAACGCGACCCACAGGAGTTATTGCCGGTCATCCCGCCAATCGTGCACTGAGCACTTGTTGAGACATCAACGGGAAACCAGAGTCCATGGGGTTTCAGCCAGGCATTGAGGTGATCAAGCACCATGCCAGGTTCGACCGTGATGGTTTGTGCGTGTGCATCAAAGGCAATCACGTTGCACAACCATTTACTGTTGTCGATGATCAGTGCTTCGCCGACCGTCTGACCACACTGGCTTGTGCCTGCACCGCGCGACAGCACGGCTATTTTTTGATCCCGCGCAATGTCCAGCGCGCGTAAGACGTCTGTTTGATCGCGCGGCACGACGACCCCAACAGGGGTGATCTGATAGATGGACGCATCTGTTGAGTAGCGTCCGCGCGAGGCCGCGTCAAACAAGACATCGCCTCGCATTTCTTTCGAGAACAGCTTAGCGAGTGGCGAACTGCTGCCCGCATTTGCGGGTAAGAAATGCAAGGGTGCAGTCACCCTTGCTGGTGCGAAGACATTCATGATCCGTTCGAGAAATAATCCATGCCCGCTTGCACGCCACTGCCTGCAAGTTTGACGCCCGAGAGTTTCAGGCCCATTTCAACGCCCGCGAGCGTGGCTAAGAGTGCGAGGTCGTTGCTATCGCCCAGATGACCAATTCTGAACATTCGACCCTTGACCTTGCCAAGGCCCGTGCCAAGCGATAGATCAAAACGGTGCTGAATTAATTTGCGAATCTCATCAGCGTCAACCCCGACTGGCGTAATGACACCCGTCAAGATCGGAGAATATACGCTTGGATCTGCGCACTGAATGGGCAAGCCCCAGGCCGTCACCGCGGCACGCACGCCGGCGGCCCAGCGTTGATGGCGCGCAAAAACGGCGTCCAGACCTTCTGCCGCGAACATGTCGATGACCTCTGATAGGCCGTATAAAAGATTGGTGCTTGACGTTGTGGGCCAATAGCCGCCTTTATTCATTTCAATGACTTCGTCCCAAGCCCAGAAGGCACGGGGCATCTTGGCCGTTTTTGAGGCTTCAATCGCACGTGCAGACAAGGCGTTAAAACCCAAGCCTGGCGGAAGCATCAAACCCTTCTGTGAGGCGGCCATCGCAACGTCGACTCCCCATCCATCGTGTCGGTAGTCGGCACTACCCAGGGCTGAAATGGTGTCTACCATCAGCAGGGCGGGGTGCTTGGCATCATCAATTGCTTTGCGGACTGCGGGGATATCTGAGGTGACACCTGTAGAGGTTTCATTGTGCACGACGCAAACGGCTTTGATGCGATGTTCGCGGTCTTGTACGAGGCGATCATGAATTTGGTTGGCCTGGATGCCGCGTCGCCAACCGGCAAGATCGGGCAACTGATCATCATGGCCTTGAAAGGATAAGACTTCAGTTTTGAGCCCCAGGCGGGTCGCAAGCTTATTCCAAAGAAACGCGAAATGCCCTGTTTCGTACATCAGCACATGATCGCCAGGGCTCAAGGTGTTGACCAGGGCTGCTTCCCAGGCGCCCGTTCCTGAGGCTGGATAAATGATGACCGGCTGTTTAGTCTTAAAAATGACCTGCATGCCGTCAATGACTTTGCGACCTAGCCCTGCAAACTCGGGGCCTCGGTGGTCGATCGTGGGTAGGCTGATGGCGCGCAGAACTCGGTCTGGCACAGGACTGGGGCCCGGAATTTGTAAAAAATGACGGCCAGTTGGGTGAAAGTTAAGCTTAATCATCAAGACTCCATGCGTTTCATAGGGGCAAATTACCACAATCAGCCGATCTGCGACCGCAAAACCGCTTGATCGCTTGTTCTCCTTTAAGCCGGAAGGCCGGCGAAAGCGCCCTTAAAAGGTGGTATCTTGTGAGTCATACTTTCTGGGTCAGACGCAAAGAACGCCTGCCCTTAATCCCTACGAGAAAAAAGGCACGCGCGCGGCCTGTGAGACAAAGATCTTTTCGCTTCAGTGGTTTGTTGCAGTATTTGATGCTTGCGGTAGTGATCGGGTGGCTCGCTGGTTGCGCGCCACTGCCAATTTCTGACGCTCGTTTTACCGAAAAAACAAGTCAGGATTTTGTAACGACGACCTCGTTTACGGCGCCTCAGGCCACTTGGCCTACTGAGCAATGGTGGCTGGCCTACCGCGATGTGCAGTTAAATCAGCTGATGGTTGAGCTGCTCAAAGACTCCCCCGACCTGGCGATTGCCCAGGCACGTGTCCAGCGCGCTCAAGCGGTGGCCGAAGTGGCGGGTGCGCCGTTGTTGCCCCAACTGAGCGCCCAAGGTGTTTTCACCGCTCAGCGGTTGAGCTACAACTATTTGACGCCTGATGCGAGTGTGACCCGCGGCTGGAATCAATACGGGCAGGCTGCTCTGAACATGACCTGGGAAATCGATTTTTGGGGAAAGTATCGCGCTGCGCTGGCAGCGGCGACCTCAGAGCTCGAAGCGCGGGTGGCTGAGCAGGCTCAGGCCGCTTTGATCCTGACGACCGCCACCGCCTCAGCCTACGCAGAGCTGGCCCGTTTGTTTGCACAGCGCGAGGCGACTGAGCGCGCTGTGGCGATACGTGAGAAGACAGTGAGTATCTTTTCAGAGCGGTTTGCCCATGGCCTTGAAACCCGGGGTGGCGTGCGCGAGGCGGATGCCAAGGGTGCGCAGGCCAAGACAGACCTATTACTTCTGAATGAACAGATCGCGTTACAACGCAATCGGATCGCTGCGCTGATGGGCGCGGGGCCCGACCGCGGGCTCGCCATCAATCGTCCAACGGTTTTGACGAGTACGGAGGTTGGTTTGCCCGAACGTGTTGCCGCCGAGTTACTGGGACGCCGCCCGGATGTCGTCGCCGCCAGAGTCCAAGCACAAGCGCAAGGGTCGCGCATTGATCAAAAGCAGGCTGACTTTTATCCCAACATCAACTTGGCGGGATTTATAGGCCTGCAGTCGCTCGGGCTTGATCGGCTGGGGCAAAGTGGTTCGGTGTTTGGCAGCGTCGGTCCGGCTGTGTCATTGCCGATTTTTACTGGCGGTCGTTTGCAAGGTGAATTAAAAAGTGCGTGGGCGGCCTACGATGAGGCAGTAGCAAACTACAACCGAACACTGATTCAGGCCTTTCAAGATGTCGCCGATGCTGTGACCAGTTTAAAGGCCTTAGGCGGTCAGATTGAGCAGGCTGAGCTCGGTCTTGACGCCGCGCAAGAGGCCTTTCAGATCGCAGCCAACCGCTATCGTGGTGGCTTATCTAATTATCTTGACGTGTTGATTTCTGAAGACACGATGCTGTCGAGTTTGAGAAGCGTGACGGAACTTCGAGCGCGTCGTTTTTCGTTGAATGTGTTGTTGGTGCGTGCCCTGGGTGGTGGTTACCAGTCTTCGAATACAAAACCCTTAATATCGTCTCAACTATGACTGAACAGACTCTTTCCGCGAAACAGCAAGACGCTTCTGCTGTGCGAACCGAGCAACGTAAAACATGGCTGCTGCGTTTGCTAGTCGCCGTAGTTGTGATTGGATTCTGTGCCTGGGCGTATTGGTTTTTTTATGGATCGCGGTTTATCTCGACCGATAATGCTTACACCGCGGTCGAAATCTCCCAGGTCACGCCTGCAGTTGAGGGGACGGTGAAAGCCGTCAATGTGACCGATACGCAGGCCGTGCAAGCCGGTGATATTCTGGCCTTGATTGATGATGCGGATACGCGTTTGGCCTTGCTGCAAGCGCAGGCTGAGCTCGGCCGTGCGGTGCGTCGTGTTGAAAGTTATTTTGCAAATGACCAGTCGCTGGGTGCGCAGGTGTTGGCACGCGAGGCCGAAGAACAGCGCGCGCTTGCGCAGCTTGAATCGGCGCAAGCGGATGACAATCGCGCCAAGATTGATTTGCGTCGACGCAAAGCGTTAGAAAAATCAGGCTCGGTTTCGGGCGATGAGTTGACGCGTGCTGAAAATGCCGCAAGCGCGGCGAGTGCCAATTTGGCCGTCGCGCGCGCGAATCTTTCTTTGGCGCGCGCAAATCTTGAAGTGACGCGTGGCGCAAAATTAATGAATCAAACGCTGATTGCGGGCACGACCGTTGAAAATAATCCTGAAGTTGTTGTTGCACGTTCCAAAGCAGAACAAGCGCAGCTCAATCAAGAGCGCACCATCGTGCGCGCACCGGTCGCAGGCGTCATTGCCAAGCGGCTAGTGCAAGTTGGGCAGCGTGTTCAGGCCGGCACACCGATGCTTTCGGTGGTGCCTACGCAACTGATGCATGTGAACGCGAACTTTAAAGAGGTGCAGTTGCCGAAGGTGAAGGTGGGTCAAACGGTCGAGTTAACGTCTGATTTGTATGGTGACGGGATCGTGTTTAAAGGCAAGGTTGAAGGGTTTGCCGGCGGTACTGGTTCTGCGTTTGCCATTATTCCAGCGCAGAATGCGACGGGTAATTGGATCAAAGTCGTTCAGCGGGTGCCTGTTCGCATCAAACTTGACCCAGAAGAATTGAAGAAATACCCGTTGACGGTTGGTCTATCAATGACCGTACGCATCGATACCTCGACCCGGTAGTGTGATGACAACAGGCGCGTCTGACGATCGACATTCGGCCCCGCTCGAGGGCAAAATGCTTTGGATGGCGGCGATCGTGATCGCGGGTGCGAATTTCATGGCGGTGCTGGATATGACGATCGCCAACGTCTCGGTGCCTAATATCGCTGGCGGACTTGGTGCAACGACAAGTCAGGGCACGTGGGTGATTACCTCGTATGCGGTGGCTGAAGCGATTGTTTTGCCTCTGACGGGTTGGCTTGCCTCGCGTTTTGGCCTGGTCCGCACCTTTCTCTGGGCGATGAGTTTATTCGCACTATCGTCGATTCTGTGTGGGCTTTCTACTTCGCTCGGAATGTTGGTGGTGGCACGCGTGCTTCAGGGTTTTGCCGGTGGACCCCTCATGCCGTTGTCGCAAACCTTGTTATTACGCATTTTCCCGAAAGAGAAGGCGGGTGCAGCCGTTGCGCTTTGGTCGATGACCACCTTGATTGCTCCGATTTCAGGTCCGGTCTTGGGGGGATGGATTTGCGAAAATTGGTCATGGTCGTGGATCTTTTTTATTAACTTACCGTTGGGTTGCATCTCGGTTTATTTTGCGCGCAAGCTCTTGCTGCGCTATGAGCTGCCTCTGAAGCGTGTGCCGATTGATGCCGTCGGTTTAGTTTTGTTGGTGATCTGGGTGGGATCGCTGCAGATCATGCTCGATATTGGAAAAGAGCATGACTGGTTTGCCGCCACTGAAATTGTGACG
>CAIYCP010000703.1 GCA_903924715.1 uncultured beta proteobacterium | reverse complement strand
GAGAAAGGATCAAGCGACAGACCATCGAACATCGACGCTTGCAACACCGCAAGCACGCCGCTTAACATCAACCCCAAGACGAGGCCTATGCTCCACTAATCCAGCCCAGATGCTGTGCCAAATGTTCTGACGACGGACATACCCAGAGCAATCATCGATCAAAATGCGGGAAAGGAATGCACTGACGGAGAGTCGGCTAAGTTTGTCGGTGTGGGTTTCAATGGGCCATACAGAGTAGAAATCAGTTCTGCCATCAAATACGGATTTTTAGAACGTCCACACGCAGGCTCCATTGCTGTCACTGAACGTGCTCGACAGGCGCTGCGGCCTCAGAAGCCAGGGGACGAAATAGAAGCCTTTAGACAAGCGGTGCTTGCCGCACCTGATATATCAGACGTTTACACTCACTATCGTGGCGAGAATTTGCCGGATGGAAAATTTTTTGAAAACGCGCTGGTAGATAAATTCAAAATTCCAAACGAGAAAGTAAAAGAATTTAGCGACATATTTTTCACGTCGCTTCAGAGCGCCAAGTTAATCGAGAAGAAGGACGACAAATTCCGTGTCTTAGACATCACCTCCGGCAGTAGAGACACCAGCGATTCTGAGAGCCTGAAAAAGGTCAGTCAGGGCGTAAAGATCGTTTCTGGTGATAGTTGTTTCGTTGTGATGCCCTTCGCGCCGCCGGTTGGTACTTATTATCAAGCCATATATGAACCGGCGATTCAAAAGGCGGGCTTGAGACCGGTGCGCGCTGACGCTGATATATTTGGTACCGGTAAGATCATGGATCAAATCTGGTCTGGAATTAACAACGCGAAGGTCTTGGTGGCCGAACTTACGAAGAGAAATCCGAATGTTTTTTATGAGCTGGGATTGGCGCACGCATTAAAAAAGCCAGTAGTGCTGGTATCATCCAATGAAGAAGATGTGCCTTTCGATCTTCAGCATATTCGAGTGATTTATTATGACGTGAACGATCCCTTTTGGGGGCCAAAACTTATTGAGAAAGTTGCTGAAAATATTCTCTCTGCAATAAAGAATCCGGATGAAGCTATTTTTCAGCGGGCGCTTGAAACGGTTTAGACGATAGATTGCCTACCCCTGAACGGGTGTTAGGTAAATAAATGACGATCGCTCGGGTCTATTGTGACGAATCGGGGTTTACGGGAAACCGTATGCTTGATTCGCAACAGCCATACTTCACTTACAGTGCCGTAGTTGTCGAACCCGAAGAAACTGAAAAATTTGTTTCTTCAATTATAAAAGAATTTCGAATTCAGGGAGGGGAGCTCAAGTCTGATCGCCTTTTGAAATTTAATCGAGGTCGAAGGGCAATTAATAAAATTCTGGATTGGCTTGATGGAAAATACAGCGCCGTATTTTATTTAAAAAAATACAGTCTTGCGTGTAAGTTTTTTGAATATATATACGAACCCGTTCTTCAAAAAAACAACGCCCTATTTTATCGGAAAAATTTTCACCGACATATTGCGAATCTACTTTTCATGCACTTTGCAACAAGGATTGCAGTTGCTGAAGATATAATGGCTGACTTCGAGTCATTTATGAGAACTATGGATGTTGCCGGTTTGAAACGTCTATTCGCTCCAACTTCTGAAGAGGCAAAAGTTGGAGATGCTTTAGGTGCAATTTTAGATTTTGCCATTGGTTATCGTGAAGAAATTCTCGCGGAGTTGGAGACTCTCTCTGGTGTCGGCGCGAGTAAATGGATTCTCGATGTCACCACTTCTTCAGTTGTCAGCCTGCTAGCGCATTTAGGCGAAAAGCATGACGTTTTAGAAGTCTACTGTGACCACTCCAAGCCATTGGCATCCGATGTTGGATTTTTCGACGTAATGATTGATCGTCCAATTCGTCAATATGCTAGCGTTTGGGGTAAACAGAGACCGCTTACTTGGAATATGACGCAGCCAATACAATTGGTGGATTCAAGTCTTCATCCATCAATACAACTAGCAGATGTTATTTCTGGTACGTTGGCTTACTCCCTCAAGAATAATGAAGAAAGTCAATCTCAGGAGTGGTTTGCGCGGCTACACCCGCATCTTCACGGGGATTGTGTGTTTCCTGATTTCTCGTCGGTTGATCTTGAATCCAATGAAGCATTCGCAAACGCCATTGTGATGCTCGAATTGGCTGAGCGTGCGCGTAATCACAGTGATCCATTGAATGGGATGCAATACTTCTATTCTGTTGTGGAACAAAAATT
>CAIYCP010000702.1 GCA_903924715.1 uncultured beta proteobacterium | reverse complement strand
GGTGACCGCATTGACGCGCCACATGTTGAGTGCTGCGGGCATTAAAGTGCGTGCTGCGGGAAACATTGGCCCGGCGGCGCTTGAGTCGTTGATGGACGCCATCGATACCGATGCGTTGCCTGACGTCTGGGTACTTGAACTGTCGAGCTTTCAACTCGAAACAACGCGTAGCCTACGCCTGACCGCTGCAGTCGTGCTGAATGTTACCCAAGATCATCTTGACTGGCATGGCAACATGAAGGCTTATGCACAAGCAAAAGCCCGAATTTATGAGATGGCTGATTTGCTGTTGGTGAATCGGGATGATGCGACGGTGATGTCGATGTGCGAGTCGCTCACGAACATGAATGTGCGTAGCTTTGGTCGGGACGCTCCGATGTTGACGGGCGACGCGGGCCTTGAGGGTGGTCAAGACGTTTTGTGGCTCACGACCTCTGAAGCGACCGAATTTGAAGACGATCTACCGACGCCAGTTAAACGTAAAAAGAATGCACCACCGCCTGAGCGCACTTCGGGTCGATTGCTGCGTTTGATGCCGATGGATGCTTTGGGGCTTCATGGTGTGCATAACGCATTAAATACTCAGGCGGCCTTGTTGCTCGCACGGTCGGCTGGCGCGGGCCTTGGGCCTATCCTTCGGGCGGCGACTGACTATACGGGCGAACCTCATCGTATGGAATTTGTCCGTACGATACGTGGCGTTGATTTTTTCAATGACAGTAAAGGCACGAACGTCGGAGCAACTGCTGCTGGTTTGGAAGGGTTGGGACGGCGTTCAGTGTTAATCGCTGGAGGCATTGGTAAAGGACAAGACTTTTCTCCGTTGGTGTCCGTGATAGCTCGACATGTGCGCGCCGTCGTGTTGATCGGTCAGGACGCTCGATTGCTCGTCGATACGTTAGCGTCAACCGGTGTTCCGTGCGAGTTGGCCGATAGCCTGCCACAAGCGGTTGAATTGGCTTTTGCTCAAGCGCAAGAAGGTGATGCAGTCGTACTCTCGCCCGCTTGTGCCAGTTTTGATATGTTCCGTAATTATCCGCATCGTGGTCAGGTCTTTGTAGAGGCCACGCTCGAACTCGCACTAGGTCAAGGGGAAGTGGCATGAGCCTCTTTGCCGAGTTGACCAACAGTGTGAACGCGGTACGTCCGACTCGTACGACTTTGCGCAATTATGACTTGCCGTTGGTCGTTGCAACGAGCTTATTGGTCGCAATTGGTATCTTGATGGTGTACTCAGCCGCGATCGCGCTGGCCGATGGCCCGCGCTTTTCAAATTACGGGCGCTACTACTTTGTCATCCGTCAGACGCTTTATGTGGGTGTCGGGTTGTTTGTGGCGGCCTTTGTGCTGACCTTGCCGGTCGAAGCGTGGCAACGCGCGACCGTCTGGATTTTTGTCCTCACGATGTTGCTGTTAGTGATGGTTTTGATTCCGGGCATTGGTCGCCGTGTGAATGGTGCAATGCGTTGGTTGCCGGTCGGACCCGTCACGTTCCAGCCTTCTGAACTGATGAAGCTCGCCGCCTTGTTATTTACGGCGGATTACACCATCCGTAAACAAGGCCAGATGCATAGCCCCTTGCGTGGCTTTTTGCCGATTGCAGTATCCCTGGCGGTTGTGGCAGGACTCTTGCTCAAAGAGCCCGATTTGGGTGCAGTGATCGTTGTCGTCGCCATATCGATGGGGATCTTATTTTTGGGCGGAATCAATGCGCACATTTTTTCAGGGATTGCGCTGTTCTTGACCTCTGCGTTTGCGTTGATTATTTGGCTATCACCCTTCAGAACGCGACGAATTTTTGCTTACCTTGACCCTTGGAATCCAGAAAATGTTTTGAAGGACTCGTATCAGTTGTCGCATTCTTTGGTGGCGATTGGACGTGGGCAATGGACTGGCGTCGGTCTGGGCGGTAGTGTCGAGAAGTTGCATTATTTACCAGAGGCACACACGGATTTCATCGTTGCGGTGATTGGCGAAGAACTTGGTTTTGCCGGCGTGTTGTTAATGATTGTTTTATTTGGCGTCGTGATTCATCGTTGTTTTGAAATCGGACGGCAGGCCATTGCGATGGAGCGCCCCTTTGGAGGGCTGGTCGCGCAAGGTGTTGGAATATGGTTTGGTGTGCAGTCCTTTATCAACATTGGTGTTTGTTTAGGTTTGCTGCCGACAAAAGGCTTGACCCTACCGCTAGTCAGTTATGGCGGAACGGGCATCGTGATGAATATTTGCGCTGTCGCACTTGTTTTACGTATTGACTTCGAAAATCGCAACATGATGCGCGGAGTGCGTTCATGAGCGCCCAGACGCGAGTCGTGCTGATTATGGCCGGCGGCACGGGCGGCCATATCATGCCAGGCCTTGCGGTGGCTGACGTGTTAAGTGCGCGTGGGTGGACGGTCCGGTGGTTGGGCAATCCAGACAAAATGGAAGGAAAACTCGTGCCTGCAGGCGGCTATACCTTATCCGCACTACGTTTTGCAGGCTTTCGCGGTAAAGGATTGTGGGCCAAGTTACAGGCACCTTTCTTATTGTTGCAGGCGTTGATGCAAGCATGGCGGCAGTTTTCAAACATTCGTCCCAATGTTGTGCTGGGGATGGGCGGTTACGTCGCGTTTCCGGGGGGCGTGGTCAGTGTCATGCGCGCCAAACCGTTGGTGTTGCACGAGCAAAATGCGATCGCAGGAATGGCCAATCGTTGGTTGGCGCACATCGCGCAGCGGGTATTGACCGGCTTCCCTGATGCCTTGCCCAAAGCTGAGGTGGTGGGCAATCCTGTTAGGCAAGATTTTTCAAGTATGGTTGAGCCAGGCAGGCGTTATGCGGGTCGTACGGGTCCTTTGCAGGTGTTGGTCTTGGGCGGCAGTCTGGGAGCAACGGCATTGAACCAACTGCTGCCACAAGCACTCGCAAGTATGCCTGTCGAGCAGCGC
>CAIYCP010000701.1 GCA_903924715.1 uncultured beta proteobacterium | reverse complement strand
AGACGTGCCAACAATTGCCGAAACGTTTCCTGCGTTTGATGTCACGCTATGGAATAGCATCATGACACGTAGTGGTACTTCGCCTGAAATTATCGCAAAGTTAAATAAAGCCATTCAAGAAGTATTAGCGCAGCCCGACGTACTCGAAGCACTGCGTACGCAGGGGTCAAATCCTTCGGGCAATACCCCAGCTGAGTTCAAGCAGTTGATTGCACAAGAAGTGCCAAAATGGGCAGAGGTAATAAAAATGTCTGGGGCTGAGGTGCAATAGCAGCCTAGCACGGCCCTTGCATCCATTGCATTAAGCCATCTACCCACGCGTTAGCGGGTAGCTTCAATTGCTGCTCTATATCTTTCGCACGAAGATAAAGTTGCTCGAAGTCAATTGAAGGGGCGCGTTTAAAGGCGATCACGACAATGTTGCTGTCGTGTACCTCGGGTAGCCATGCCGTCGCACTAAAGGCGTGCTCGATTGCTGCAATATGTTGTGAGTGTTCTTCGCGGTCGCAAAAAATATTCACAACCATGATGCCATTGGCGGTGAGGCAACGGGCGCAGGCTAGGTAAAAATCGGATGAACTCAGTGTAGGCCTTTGTGCTTGCGCGTCGTATAAGTCAATTTGCATGACATCGCACGCTGAAGCGTTCGCAGCGTCGTTGACAAATGCCCAGGCATCGCCCGCGACGACTGAAAGCTGTGGGTTGTTAAGGGGGAGTAAGAATTCAGCGTGACATAAATCAATCACGGCTTGCTCAAGTTCGATGGCAGAGGTATGCGCGTTTGGGTAGTGGTAATGGCAAAACTTCGTCAGTGCGCCAGCGCCCAAACCCAGTTGGACAATATTGGATGGGCTTTCGCTAAACAGTGTCCACAACATCATCTGCTGGATGTATTCAAACTCAAGTGCAATCGGATCATCCAGTCGCATGGCCCCTTGAATGAAGTGGGTGCCGAAATGCAAATTTCGAACGCCGTGCTGATCTGAAAAATTAAGTGTGCCCATGCAAGTATCTTACGATACTTATTTCGAGTCTGATTAACGAGATATTTTTTGGCTATTCTTTTAGCCTTAGAACCCGTACCGCATTTTTATAGGCAACTTGTTCGAGTGTTGCGGGTGTCAGGTAGGCTAGGACTTGTTCTCGTTGTTCTTTGATGATTTCATCGTATCGCTTCTCTAATCCACAGCACGTATCTGACCCGAGCATGACTTGATTTGGAAATTCTTCTATTAAGTCCTTCCAGCCTGATTTAAGTCCGTTGCTGGTGTAGAACTTTCCATCACCAAGCTTGTTGCTCATGCTGGCGTGAACGGGCCCGCCACCTGACAACTCGCACATGATATTTTTGCGCTGCTGAAAGAGGTTTCGAATGTCAGCTGGGCGAGCCTTGGGTAAACAGTGAGACAAAATAATTGTCGCCTGCGGAAATTCATTTGAAAGACGTAAGAGGTCCTCTTTAAAGGTCTCATCCATCCCTGAATGAATTTGTATGAATGCCTGATAGCGATTGGCCAGTTCAAATACTTTCCGCATCACGGGGCTATCGAGTCTGAAGTGTCGCTTGTAGTCCGGCCGTGGCGATGAGTCTTCATTGTCAGTATGTAGTTCGCCAAAGCCTTTCAGACTCCCATCTTTAAAACCCGCCTCAGCGTCTTTAAACAGGGTGTTAAAGATCCATTGATCTGGATCGATGAAACTGCGCCCTTGGCGTTGAATCGCATCAAACTCTTTTTGACCAATGGCAGCAATATAGCGGTCTTTTAGCTTTGCGCGCATATCGTTGTTGAGGTGTCCGATGGCACCTGCCCATTGCACATTGTT
>CAIYCP010000700.1 GCA_903924715.1 uncultured beta proteobacterium | reverse complement strand
CGTTTCCAACTTTTACACCTTTGCAAGAATTTTATGAAATTACTAAGCCCTTAGTCCGGCAACTTGAGCACATGCTTGGCAATGATCTCTTTCTGAATTTCGGTGCTTCCGCCGTAAATCGTTGAAGGGATCGAGTGAAACATAATGGCCGGAACATCTAAACCCTCGGGTCCAAAATCTGAGGTGTGCCCCGTCGCACCGTGCTCTTGCGCCGACTCAACCAGTAGCGTACAAATTCTTTGGTAAGTGTCTGTTCCCCAGATTTTTAGCAAGGACACGCTTGGGGGTAACATCTCGCCGCGTTTGACCATCTCGGCGTAATGCGTGTAGGCCGCCACTTGATCGACCGAATCAAGCATCAGCTCTGCGTAACGCGCCACGAACACAGGATTCGCAAACAAGTCCAGACTATCTGCCAAGGTCGTCAACTGACTTAAGGCATAGCGAGACTGCTTAGGGCTGCCTAAAAAGATTCGTTCGAAACCCAGTAACGCTTTTGCGATTGTCCAACCTTCATTGATTTGTCCAACTAGATTTTCTGCAGGCACCCGGACATTATCAAAAAATACTTCGCAAAATTCTTTTTGCCCACTGATATTTTGAATCGGGCGAATCGTAATTCCGGGGACACTTAAATCAATCAGTAAAAAACTAATTCCTGATTGTTTTTTTGCATCTTTATCCGTGCGTACGAGCGCAAACATGTGCGTGGCATCTTGCGCAAGTGTGGTCCAGATCTTTTGACCATTCACTACAAAAGCATCCCCATCGAGCACCGCTTCAGTACGCAAGGCGGCCAAATCAGAGCCGGCACCTGGCTCTGAGTAACCCTGGCACCAGACGTGCTCATTGGCAATAATTTTGGGTAAAAACTTTTGCTGTTGCTCGGGGCTACCGCGTTGAATCAAGAGTGGCCCGATCATCACCACACCCATGTCAGGTGCGCGCGCCACACCATACTGCTCTTGTTCTTCGACATAAGCGATCATTTTTCCTGGGGGCAAACCCATTCCACCAAATTTTTTAGGCCAAGACGGTGCAATCCACCCTTGCTTAGACAAGACCATTGTCCAGTCTTTAATTTCATTTAAACGCAAGCGATGCGGCATGTGCCGCATGTGCTCTGGATAATTTTTTGCATAAAAACTTTGCAGCATCTGACGAAACTCTGGCTCTGGCATATTTTCCCAATCCGCTTCTTTGGGAAAATCTTTTACCGCTTGAGCGTGTACCGCCACTTCATCAGGCGTGGCGGCGGGCTGTTGCGCAAAATAACGTAAGCGATGTGCCTCGGCGTTACCTAACCATGCAGACAGAGCAAGCGCGCGTTTGAAATATAAGCCAACGTCACACTCATCGGTATACCCCATCGCACCATGCATTTGAATCGCCATGCGCGTCACCAACAAGGCTGCGTGCGCGCAGCGCGCTTTTGCGCGACTCGCGAGTGCACTCAATGAACCGCCCGCCTCGATTTGTTTAAGCACGTCTGTGAGGCAGGCTGATGACAATTCAACTTGAATATAACCATCCACCACGCGATGTTTCAACGCCTGAAAACTACCGATCAATTTGCCAAATTGCTTACGCGTGCCCAAATAATCAAGCGTCATTGCCAGCGCGCGGCGCATCACGCCTAACAGTTCAGCAGACTGAACCACACGGGCAACATCATTGGCTTGATCGATCAACCCTAACACCGCCTGCCCCTGCATCAACAAAGAGGTTTTAGGGACTTGAACATTGTGCAACGACAACGTGCAAAGCACCGTGCCGTCAACCGCCCGTTGAACCGACTGCTGCACGCCTTCGGTTTGTGCCGGCACCCAGATTAAGGCGGGCTGATCGCCCAAGAGAGCCGAAACCACCCAGCCGTCGGCCCCCGTTGCCGGTGTCACAAATTTTTTGACGCCGTTCAGCTGCAACACCTCGCCTTGACTAGACGCAACGGTTGCAAGCGCCTGTTGCCCCTGCATCTGCCCGAGCGTTTCTTGCCAGGCCAAGCCTGCCACCAACTCACCACCAACGATTTTCTCAAGCAATACTGAGCGTAGGGCACCTTGTGGCGTGCCTGATACTGCCACAGCAAGTTGCACGCCCCCTGCGATCAAGGGCTCGGGCAACAAACGCTGACCAATTTCTTCGGCAATCGCCGCCATTTCGCGCAATCCTAAGCCCAACCCACCGTCTTGCTCAGAAACCAGCACACCTAACCAGCCAGCATTCGCGATCTCTTGCCAGGCCGCGCGCTCAAAGCCCGTGTCTGAGTCTCTGAGCTTACGTAGGCGCCCAATGGTGTTGCCCCGCCCAAGCAGATCGCGTGCGCTATCGCGAAATGCTTCAATGGCTGAGTCGTTCAATGTGACGTCGTTCATGATGTGTCTCTCTAAAGCTTTTATTTATCGTAAATGGCCAAACTATTGATCTGTTTTTTGCGCAGCTAAGTTCGCTGTAGTGCCTCAATATCAGAGGTACTGTAACCAAGCTGGCGCAGGATGTCGATTGTATGGGCACCGGTGGCGACCGGCGCCCGTATGGCTGCAGTCGGTGTCTGACTAAAACGCGGGGCCACCGAGGGTTGCAACACCCCCTGAACCTCACAAAAAGTTTGGCGAGCGACGTTATGGGGATGCAGTGGTGCTTCGGTCATGCTAAGAACCGGTGCAAAGCAAACGTCTGTGCCCTCCATCACCTCGCACCATTCTTGACGCGTGCGCGTCGCAAAGATGCGCTCAAGCTGCTGCCTCATTGCGGGCCAGGTTGAGGAGTCGCGCTGCTGGCTTTGATCCACATGAGTCAAACCTGATTTTTCAATTAAGAGCGCATAAAACTGCGGCTCGATTGAACCCAGCGCAATCCACTTCCCGTCTGCACAACGGTACGTGCCATAAAAATGGGCGGCACCATCCAGCATGTTTTGACCACGCTCATCGCGCCATTGCCCCTCAGACAATCGGGCGTACATCAAGCCCATTAGAAGTGCCGAGCCATCGGTCATGGCGGCATCCACCACTTGACCCTTGCCCGTCGCTCGGGCGTTCAGCGCTGCAGCCAGTACACCTGCCACCAACAACATGCCACCGCCACCAAAATCACCCACTAAGTTCAGGGGCGGCAGCGGTTGATCAGGGGTGCCGATCGCATGCAAGGCGCTTGATAAGGCGATGTAATTAATATCGTGCCCTGCTGCTTGCGCGAGCGGACCCGTCTGCCCCCAACCGGTCATGCGACCAAAAACGAGCCGTGGCTGACGTGCCAAACAGATTTCGGGGCTCAGCCCGAGTTTTTCCATGACGCCAGGCCGGAAGCCCTCAATCAGCACATCGGCTGACTCGATCAAACGCAAAACGGCGTCGATCGCCAAGGGCTGTTTCAAATTCAGCGCAATCGACTGCTTGTTGCGCCGCAGCACTTTGCTATGGATTGAATGTAAGTCGTGCTCTGGGGGGGCGATGCGATCGATACAAATCACCTCGGCGCCAAGGTCGGCCATCAACATTCCAGCAAACGGCGCAGGGCCAAGACCTGCCATTTCGATCACTTTAAAGCCTTGCAGCGGTCCGGCCATGTCTCATCCTTTAAATTAGAAGGTCGCTTCAATGATATTCGATCACCTGAAAGCAATGGTGGGTGCAAGGTTAATATCACGCAATCATTCATATTTAATTATCGCGAGACCCTGACTGTGATTCAAACAAACCAACAAAAAATTGTCGATGAAGCCATTACTTCGCGTCACTCGATCCGGGCCTATTTGCCCACACCCGTGTCGCGCGAGGACGTTGCCAATCTTTTAGAGGTTGCAGCACGCGCGCCGTCCGGGTCAAACACACAACCCTGGAAAGCCTATGTGCTCATGGGCGCGTTAAAAGAAAAACTCAGTGCCGAGATCCTGACGGTCTATAGCGATAAAGCTCAATTTGAAGCACTGACTGAAGACTATCGCTATTACCCGACCGATTGGAGCTCGCCCTATATCGATCGGCGTCGCAAAGTTGGTCTTGATCTTTACAAGTTGCTAGGTTTGGGGCGCGATGATAAGGCGGGCATGCATGCCCAGCACGGCCGCAATTACACTTTTTTTGGCGCACCGGTAGGTATTATTTTTACGATTGAACGCAAAATGAACACCGGCTCTTGGTTGGATTTTGGTTGTTTTTTGCAAAGCTTCATGGTTGCCGCCCGAGGACGTGGGCTTGATACCTGCGCTCAAGCTGCCTTTAATCGCTTCCATCCCGTGATTCGTCGCGTCACCGGAATTCCTGAAGAAGAAGTCGTAATGTGCGGACTCGCGCTTGGCGTGGCCGACATGACCAAGATCGAGAATACGCTCATCAGCGAACGTGAACCGCTCGACGTTTTTGCCAAATTCTTAGACTGACTCAGGGTTAGTACTAGTCATGGTGAATTTCTGCAGCGGTGTACACTTCGATCCGTTGTTCTTGCACCTTAAAACCTTATCCACATCATAAAAAAACTATGGACTTCTCGCTTTCATTACACGAATTCTGGATCCCTTTAGGGCAGATTCTGTTGGTCAACATTGTACTGTCAGGCGATAACGCGGTTGTCATCGCGCTCGCGGCTCGGTCACTTCCCCCACAGCAACAAAAGCTAGCGATTTTTTGGGGCTCAGGCGCCGCAATTGTGATGAGAATTCTACTCACCATTTTTGCCGTCAAATTATTGACCCTGCCCTACCTAAAACTGATTGGTGCGGTATTGTTGGTTTGGATTGGCATTCAATTGCTCAGCTCAGATGAGGGCGAAGAAAACGTTTCGTCCAGTGATAACCTACTGACTGCAATCAAAACGATTTTGGTCGCAGACTTGGTCATGAGCCTGGACAACGTGCTTGGCGTGGCCGCTGCAGCAAAAGGCAGTATGCCCCTTTTGATCATCGGTCTTGCCGTGAGCATTCCGCTTGTGATTTTTGGTGCGACGCTCTTGCTTAAAATCATGGAACGCTTTCCAATCATCATCACGATTGGTGGAGGTCTGTTAGGTTGGGTGGCGGGCGAAATGGCGGTCACAGACCCAGCCGTTAGTGGCTGGCTTGAGGCGAATGCACCGTACATGCACCATATGTATGTCGGGCCGATTATTTGCACCGCCCTTGTGCTGATTGCAGGCAAGGTAATGTCTCAAAGGCACAAAGCAAAATCCGCGTAGCTTCGCTGCAGATTTTGTAAAAAACGCCACTGTCTTTACAGTGGCGTTTTTTTAACCAAATGCGCGGACATCCTTCCCGTTCAGGGCGAGGATGTCAAAACTTAATGGCACGTACAACGTTTCCCCACGTTTCAAACTCAAGCGCTACAAAATCGCGCATCTCTTGAGGTGTCGTGGGATCGGCAGCCATTGCCGCGCCGTTCAATCGCTCTAACGTGAGCGCATCATGTAAAGAGGCCACAATCGCCTGGTTCAGCTTTGTAACGATTGCTGCGGGTGTACGCGCGGGTGCAATAAAACCATACCAATTGGTAGCCTGATATTTTGGAAAGCCTTGCTCGGCCATCGTAGGTACGTCGGGCAACGAAGCCTCACGCTTGGCACCCGTCACCGCTAAGCCGCGCAGCTTTCCGCCTTTGATTTGCGGGACTGCTGTCGGGGCGCTGGCGAATACGGCTTGAATATTACCGGCCAACAGATCGGTCATCACCGGCCCACCGCCCTTGTAATTGATATGCTCTGCCATCGTGCCTGCGCGAGACTGCAGAAGCTCGCCGGCCAAGTGCCCTGCACTACCCAACCCCGCCGACCCGTAAAACAAAGGCTTGTCTTTGTCTTTTGCCGCTGCAATGAACTCTGCCAGCGTCTTGATAGGCGAATCACTTCGCACCACCAACACATTACCAAAAGTGACCCCACCCGAAATCATTTCAAAATCTTTCAGTGGGTCGTAGCTGGTGCCGCCCGGCATGTGGGGATTCACCGCCATCGAACCGACATTTGCCAGACCAAGGGTATAGCCGTCTGGCGCAGCTTTTGCGATCGCTTCGCACGCTATATTGCCGCCTGCTCCAGCCCGATTTTCAACAACGACTGTTTGCCCTAATAACGACGACAACTTCACCGCAATCGTACGCGCTGCTGAGTCGGTGCCTCCACCCGGAGCAAAACCCACAATTAAACGGATCGGCTTGCTGGGAAAGCGCTCGACAGATTCTGTTTGTGCCGCCGCGCCCGCGATGCAGACCCAAGCCATGAAAAATGACCCAAACTTCTGTCCAATTGATCTGAGCATACTCGCCTTTGTAATTTGTATTCTGAAGTGAAAGTGATTCGCCACGCAGTGATCTACCGTTAAGATCGGGATACATCGCTGGCAAGCTGTCCAAATCTATTCTATAAACGAGTGCTTGGCTAGTTGTTTAGCCTTTGAGAAACAAGACACTTGAACAGGCAACGCTTACTTCTAATGTACATCCAATGAATG
>CAIYCP010000699.1 GCA_903924715.1 uncultured beta proteobacterium | reverse complement strand
TCACTTTGTTGCAAGGGGTGCATAAACTTGCAGCGGGGCACACGCTGACTGTGTCGATTGCTAGTTGGCAGGCTCAGCCCATACGTTACTGGACAGTTGAAGAAGCAGCCGCGCAAGCAGTGCCACCTTCGCCCAATATGTCACAGAAAGACATCCTATTGGCGATACGACAAGGCCTAGAAAATGCAGTCAAGCTGACGCTTAGGGCCGACGTGCCGGTGGGCATCGCCCTGTCGGGTGGCGTGGATTCTGGTGCGATCGCTGTATTAGCTCAAAAAAATTATCCTGAACCCATGCATGCATTTTGTGTCGGATATCCAGGTAGACCGCCTTACGATGAACGGCAACAAGCCCGCGGCTTGGCCGAATCGCTTGGGATGATTGTGCACGAGGTCGAGCTACCGGTGGATAGCTTTGTAGAGTTCTTCCCGTCTCTTGTGCACATTATGGATGAGCCTATAGCTGACCCGGCAGCGTTTGGCCATTATTCTGTGCCGCGTGCCGCAGCCGATCAGGGCATTAAGGTGTTGTTGTCAGGCGTGGGGGGCGATGAGATATTTTGGGGCTACCCGTATGTCACGCAGGCCGTGCGGCTTAATCAACTTGCACTCAAACACCCATCGCTGGTTGGGCTCGCTACTTGGTTAACTGCCCCGAGCGTCCAAACGTTCTTAACGAAGGTTGCCCATTACCCGCACGCGCACCCTTCGATCAAGCGCTATGCCGATATTTTGCAAAAACTGAGCGACCCGCGGCAAGCAAAAGGCCAGCTGTTTTATTCGATGTTGCATCCTGAATTCGCGGGGCCGTATCCCTTCAAAAACAAGTTATATGGCCCTGCGATGGCTTCTGTTGCTGAGGATAATGCGTTCGCCCCAATCGATATTGGCTTGCGATCAAGTGAGCAAGTGCCAGCGGCTGTGATTCGACTGCTGTTTGAAACCTGGCTGACCTCAAATTGTTTGTCGTTAGGTGATCGCGTCAGCATGGGTGTAGGCGTTGAGACCAGAATGCCTTTTTTAGATGCTCAGCTGATTGAGTTAGTGATGGCGTTGCGTGCACAGTCTCCTGACCACGGCCTTGGTCAAAAGGCGTGGTTGCGCCGAGCACTTGAAGGGGTCGTGCCGCCCGAAGTGTTGCGCCGCCCGAAGGCCGGGTTTCAGCCGCCCGTACAAGAATGGCTGAGCGGTGTCGTGCATCGGTATGCAGACTTGTTGGTGGATGGCCAGTTACAACAAGCGGGCATTATTGCGGCGGATTCAATCGCGTACGTGCAGCACGATCTTGCACAGCAAGGTTATACCGGATTGTTTTTAGCCTATAAGCTTGTGTTGCTTGAGATGTGGTACCAAAAAATAGTGATTCAATGACCGAAAGCCACTTTTTACCTAGCAAGTCGCAGCTGAACTCCTCAGCGCCTCTCATTTTGCTTTACAACCCAATATCAGGTCACGGTCATCTTGACTCTTGGAACGCTTTATTTGTAGAGTTTTTGTTAGCGGCAGGTTGGCAGGTTGCCTCATTGAGCATGGCTGCTGATGATTTACGTG
>CAIYCP010000698.1 GCA_903924715.1 uncultured beta proteobacterium | reverse complement strand
CGTAAGCGACTAGCGTTTTCGATTTCGAGGCCTGCGGCCATTTCGAGCAGCTGCGAAACGTGCTGCGCCTTCAGTTCGTTCAGGTGCATTGATGTCAGTATAAAAAATTACTTCAAAATAGAAGAGGAGGGAGGATAAAAATTTTTAGTTAAGGAGGACAGCTCGCGTTAAGCGAACCCAGTGGCGAGCCACGAAGGGGCTCGCGCGTGAAGGCTTCTTAAATTGCGCTGTCTAGCCATGCCGTTAATTGTGCTTTTGAAAGGGCGCCAACTTTGGTGTCAGCGACTTTGCCATCTTTAAACAACATTAAAGTGGGGATGCCGCGAATGCCAAAATTACCTGCGGTTGCCTGATTTTCATCAACATTGAGTTTGGCCACAGTCACTTTGCCAGCATATTGGGTCGCGACTTCTTCAAGCATCGGAGCGATTTGCTTGCACGGACCGCACCAGGCAGCCCAATAGTCAACCAGCACAGGTTGCGAAGATTTGATGACGTCTGCGTCAAAGCTGGCGTCGCTCACGTTTTTGATGTGTTCGCTCATGGTTTTTCTCTTAGAGGGATCGATCTAGCAAGTTTGGAATATTTTTTTTGCGTGTAAAGCCGGGGTTGCCAAGTGGCAGGGGATTCCGGTATCGCTTAGGATCGGCATTTAGGATCCAACGCTGCTCAGCAGCAGTACGACTTGACTGTATTAAAGCATAACATTGCCGAATTTTGCTAGGTTTGCCGGTTTTCGCAATTAAACGGCTGTGCAGAATAACAACTAAAATGGCACATCTTTTAATGTATTTGGGGTTCTTTTGAGTACTAAGTCTTACAACGAGTCATCGATTCGAGTGCTGAAAGGCCTTGAACCCGTGCGCCAGCGGCCTGGCATGTATACCCGCACTGAGCACCCGCTACACATTATTCAAGAGGTTCTCGATAATGCGGCCGATGAGGCTTTGGCCGGGTTTGGCAAACATATACAGGTGACGCTGCACGCCGACAGCAGTGTCACGGTTGAAGATGACGGGCGCGGTATTCCCGTAGGCTTGCACCCAGAAGAAAAGACGCCGGTCGTCGAGCTGGTTTTCACGCGCCTGCATGCGGGCGGCAAGTTCGACAAGAAAGGTGGGGGTGCTTACGCCTTTTCGGGTGGTTTGCATGGGGTTGGGGTCTCGGTGACCAATGCCTTATCCAAGCGGCTTGAATTAGTGGTTTGGCGCGAGGCCTTAGCCCATCGCATGGTTTTTGCAAACGGTGATGTACTAGAACCGCTCGTGCTGGCCCCTGAACTCAATCGTAAAAAGTCCGGAACACGTGTTCGGGTTTGGCCTGATACGGTTTTTTTCGATTCCGGGGTGATCCCGGTCAACGAATTGATGCACTTGCTGCGCAGCAAGGCGGTTTTGATGGCGGGCGTCAAGGTGACGCTGATCAACGAAAAAACCGGTGATACGCGTACCTGGCAATATGAAGATGGCTTGGCGGGCTACTTGTCTGAGGCCCTGCAGGGGCTTGAGTTGCGTGTCCCGATGTTTCAAGGGGCGCAATTTGCCTTGGCCGAGCACGAAAGTTTTGCCGAAGGTGAGGGG
>CAIYCP010000697.1 GCA_903924715.1 uncultured beta proteobacterium | reverse complement strand
TGCTCGTCGAGCGTGGTGACATTCACGCGCTGCCCAACTAAGCTCAAACCGCCGAACACACCAACTTGATCCCTATGCATATCGCTTTTTTAACGCCAATGGCCAGCGTCACACTTGACGTCGTGCGCACCCTCTTGCCCTCTGACTGCACAATTAACTTTGCGCAAACTACGTCCAAAGAAGAACACGCCAAGCTATTAGCCGATGCGGACATTGCCATGGTCGTGGGCACCTATATGGATGGCGACTTGATCCGGCAGGCGCCTCGTTTAAAGATGATTCAAAAATGGGGCATTGGTGTTGACAAGATCGATCTCGCGGCAGCCAAAGAAAAAGGCATTGTTGTTGCGATCACGGCCGGCGCAACCTCTACTCCCGTATCTGAACACACCGTTCTGTTAATGCTGGCGGTTTCGCGTCGTCTTCCCGTCGCGCATCGCGGCTTGTGCGAAGGAAAATGGAACGCAATTGATCTGCGCACGGTCTGCAGCAAGCTCGAAGGTAAAACAGTCGGCATGTTCGGTTTTGGCAGCATCGCGCAACATGTCGCCAAACGCCTAAGCGGTTTTGATGTCAACATCATTTATCACAGCAGGCGACAGGTGGCGCCCGAAATCGAAAACCGCCTTCAGGCGCGCTATGTTGATTTTGAAAGTCTATTGGCTCAAAGCGATGTACTCAGCTTACATGCGCCCCTGTCCGCGCAAACGCACCATCGTTTCAACAGCGATACCTTTGCAAAAATGAAACGCGGCGCGATTCTAATTAATACTGCACGCGGTGAACTCATCGACGAGCCCGCTTTAGTTCAAGCCTTACAAACAGGACAGCTTTCTGGTGCTGGCTTAGACACGTATGAAGCAGAGCCCCCGCGCGCTGACAATCCACTCTTTCTCATGGATCAGGTGGTGACAACACCGCACTCTGCTGCGGGCGTCTACGATAACGTGCCCTACCTGGTCGGGCATATGTTTAAAAATATAGCGCTATTTCGTCAAGGCCTACCGATCGCTTCGGCTGACCTGATAACATCGAACGAACCACTCAGGAGAACTACATGAGTCAAAAATTTTCAACACAATTTGAACCATTGAAGGGCAAAGTCAGCCCGGAAGAATGGGAGACGCGCGTCACACTCGCGGCCTGCTATCGCCTGATGGACAAGTATGGCATGACTGACATGATCTATAACCACATCACGGCACGCATCCCAGGCACTGAAGATCTATTAATCAACTTGTATGGCTTGCTTTACAAAGAGATCACCGCCTCTAGCCTCGTGCGTATCACCGTTGAAGGTGAGATCGTGCGCAAACCTGATACCGACTACGGCATCAATGTATCGGGCTACGTCATTCACGGGTGTATCCACACCGCACGCCCTGATGTGGCGGCTGTGATTCATACCCACACGCGCGCAGGCATGGCAGTGTCATCGATGAGCTGTGGCTTGCTACCCATGACTCAAACTGCGAGTCGTTTTAATAATCACATCGCATATCACGACTTTGAAGGGCCAGCAGTCGATCTGGCTGAACGCGAATTATTGGTGCGTGATTTAGACGACCACAACGCAATGATCTTGCGTAATCATGGTTTGCTCACAAGCGGTGCTTCAGTCCAACAAGCGTTTAACCTCATGTATCAGCTTGAAATGTCTTGCCGAGCGCAAGTCGATGCAATGGCAGCAGGGACCCAGCTCAGCTTGCCCACGACTGAAGTCCTTGAAAAATCAGCCCACCTTTATCAGCCCAACGTACGTCGTCCCTACGGTGAGCTTGAGTGGCACGCTATGCTACGTCTGCTTGAGGCCGAGCCAGGCGGGTTTCCACATTACGCCTCCTAAGCCATCACAATGACCTCACTTTCTAAAATGAACACGTCTGCCCTGCAAGGACTTGCTGGAATTTGTGACTGTCACACTCATGTGTTTCCGCCTCAAGCCCTGTTTCCCTTTTCTCCAACCCGCCATTACACACCTGACGAAGCATCGATCGAAGATCTTCTGACAATGCATCGATCAATCGGTGTCGAGCGTGTTGTCATCGTTCACCCCAGCTGCTACGGAGCCGATAACAGATGCTTGCTATGGGCCCTGCGCACAATCGGCAAAAGTGCTCGCGGAGTGGCTGTTATTGATGATCAAACATCACTGGCCGCGCTGACCGAAATGCACGAAGCAGGTGTACGCGGAACACGTTTAAACCTAGAGACGGTTGGGCAAAATGATCCTCGCGTAGGCCAACAACAATTATTGCGAACCGCAAGGCAAATCGCCCCACTGGGCTGGCACATTCAGATGTACACCAACTTGGGCGTCATTGACGGCCTACATGACACGATCATGCAGGCCTCAACGACGGTTGTGATTGACCACTTTGGCAAGCTTGATGCGGCTGCGGGCTTAAAGCAGCCAGGCTTTGATGCGCTTGTGTCGCTCGTGCGCTCGGGTAAGGTTTATGTCAAGCTTTCAGCAGCGTACCGCGTCTCTGAGGCATCGAATTACACCGACTTAATACCCTTTGCTCAAGCGCTCATCGATGCCAATCCCGATCGCGTCGTCTGGGCGACTGACTGGCCTCATCCCTTTCCGCCAAAAGGTCAAGTACGTAGACCTGAAGTGATTGAAAAATTTCATCACGAAGATAACTTGGCCGCCATCCAACGCGTTGTGCTTTGGGCACAAACCGCTGAACGTATTAAAAAAATTCTCGTCGATAACCCAGCACGGCTCTATAGCTTTTAAGTCGTTCCCTCGTTCACAACAATATGACTGGAGGCACTGACCATGCACCTGTTTCGCACCAGTATGATTTCATTCGCAGCGGCCCTCTTGACTCTGTCTGGTCTAAACACCGTCAAGGCGCAAACACCTGAAGTCGCCGCGTACCCAAATCGCCCAATCAAAATCATCGTACCGGTGGCTCCCGGCGGCACAGTCGATATTGTGGCGCGTGCACTCGCTGAGGCGCTGACCAAGCCGCTTGGCCAACAAGTCATCGTTGAAAACAAACCTGGTGCAAGCAGCTTACTCGGTACCAATTTTGTCGCGAAGTCAGCGCCCGATGGCTACACCTTACTGGCGCACTCAACAACCTTTGTGACCGCTCCCGTTTTATTAAAAAATGCGGGCTACGATCCTTTGAAAGATTTCATCCCCATCACCGTCACCTGCCAAATCCCGATGGTGCTTGTGGTAAATCCTGAAAAAATTACCGCACGTACCTTGAAAGACTTTATCGTCTTGTCAAAGGCGCAACCCAAGTTTTATGCCTACGCTTCATCGGGTAACGGCTCAACCGGACATATCGCGGCCGAATTATTTAGTCGTGCAGCAGACGTTTCGTACTTACACGTTCCGTACAAAGGTAATGCGCAGTCGATGGTCGATCTGTTAGGCGGACAAGTCCCCTTGATGTTTGATCAAGTGAGCACCTCTGCGCAGTATGTATTAAGCGGAAAAATCGCAGCGATCGGGGTGACAAGTAAAACGCGTTCGCCCATTTTGCCTAACGTACCCACACTTGATGAGTCTGGGTTGGCTGGCTTTGAAGACTCAACCTTTAACGGCTTGTTTGCGCCAGCTGGCACCCCGGCACCCATCATCAAGCGCTTGCACACTGAATTGACTAAGATTTTGCAATCGCCGGATCTGGTTAAACAATTTATGGCAAAAGGCGTCGAACTTGGGGCAAGTTCGACGCCTGAACAATTTAGCCAATATTTAGCGCAGCAAACGACGCGCTATCAAGAGCTCGCACGTAGCGCGAATATATCTGCTGACTAACCGCTTATTCGCACGCGAAGCGCCGCCGCATTCAACGCTTGTCGTGCGAATGAATTTGCAGCGCTTCTAAAAAGCGCGACACCATGTTGTAGGCACCGACAGTTGCCGTGAGTTCAACCAACAAACGCTCTGTCAAAACTGCCTTGACCGCTGCAAATACCTCAGGCGAGACATGAATCTCTTTTGTCATGGCATCGGTGTAGGCTAAAACAGCCCGCTGGGTCGCATCATAGTTTTTCGATTGCTGCCAATTATCCAAGTCATCGAGCTGTGTTTGCGTGATGCCCTCGCGCAAGGCAATCGGAGCGTGCTGTTCAGCCTCGTAAGGGGCGCCATTCAGCACTGCGATACGCATAATGACTAGTTCACGCAAACCACCGGGCAACGTGCTTTGTTGACGAATCGCAGTCAGATAGTTCAGCCAACCGCTCGCAATCGGTGGGCTGTGCAAAAGCATTTGATACAAATGCAGCACAGCGCCGCGTTCAGCAACAATGCGATCCACTAACGGTTTAGCTTCTGGATTATTTAAATCTGCGTACGCAATACGTGCCATGGTCGGGCCTCTTCTTTGTCGATAAAGTTATTCTAAATTTGAAGCATCACTGCTTAACGTTACTCTGTGTAATTCTTAATCACGGCAGCGTCATCGAGTCGGCCTAAGCCATGACTGCTCGCGGCCGTGAACTGCAAAAATGCAGCATGGGCCATAGACGCGGCAAAGGTCGACTCACGTGCCGCATCAAGCACCAAGCCCAAGTCTTTAACAAAAATATCAACGGCCGAGGTCACATCATCAAAGGATTCAGTGATCATGCGCGTCCCGCGATCTCCGAGCATCCAGCTTGACGCTGCCCCACTTTTTAAGATCTCAAGCGTTGTGTCTAAAGGCAAGCCTGCCCGTTTAGCCATCGCCAGGGCCTCACCCGCTGCAGCGATATGAACCCCGCAGAGCAGTTGGTTCACAACTTTCATTTGGCTCCCCATGCCTTGCTCAGAGCCTAAGACAAAGATTTTGGTACCAAAGGTTTCAAGTACAGGCTTAATTTTTGCATAAACAAGCGGGTCACCCGCAACCATGATCGTCAACGTGCCATTTGAGGCGCCGATCTTGCCACCTGTCACCGGCGCATCGATCAAATCAATTTTTAACGCGGCCAGTCTTTGCGCCAGGTCGCGCACATATTTTGGCGCCATCGTGCTGCAGGTAATCAATATAGAACCAGGCTTGAGCTTAGCGGCCAGTCCGTCTGCCCCGAACAGCATCTCTTCGGTCTGTTTATCATTGACCACGAAGCTGATGACGACTTCACACTGCTGCGCGATGTCTTGCGAGGACTTAGCCGCGCGCCCACCAATGGATGCAAGCCATGTCAAGGCATCAGGGTTCACGTCTCGACCAACGACGCCAAAACCTTTTTTGAGAAGATTTGCAGCAACCCCACGGCCCATCACCCCCAAGCCGACCAAACCAATTGACTGCCCTGCACTCACCACTTGAGTCATCGCAAACCTCTTTCGTCAGGTTTTATTTTCTTTTTTAGCAAACCAGCCTTCGATTTGAACGAAAAAGATCGGAACTAAGGCGACTGCCAAACAAGTCGAGGCAATCATGCCGCTAAACACTGTGATCCCGATAGATACCCGCGCGGCCGCGCCCGCCCCTGAAGCCGTCAGCAAAGGCACCACGCCCAGGATGAATGCAATCGAAGTCATCACAATCGGTCTAAACCGCTCGTGCGAGGCCCTCAGCGCAGCATCGACCAAACTTAAGCCTTCGCGCTTACCCTCTAGCGCGACCTCAACAATCAAAATAGCGTTCTTTGAAGCCAAGGCAATCATCAACACTAAACCGATCTGCACATAGATATTGTTGGCAAGGCCTGTAAAAAACAGAGCAATCACGGTGCCCACCAAAGCCAGCGGCACAGCCAGAATCACCGGGATGGGTGCGACCCACGACTCGTACTGCGCGGCTAACACCAGGTATACCAACAAAATCGACAAGGCAAACACGAGTACAACCGTGCTACCTACGAGTTTTTCTTGATAGGACATGGCCGTCCATTCATACGTCACTGAATCCGGAAGATTTGTTTTAGCAAGCTTTTCGAGCGCATCAATGACCTGACCAGAACTATAAGTACCAGCACCCGCGCCAAGAATCGCCGCCGTTGGGTAGAGGTTGTATTGCGAGGCGATAGCAGGCCCAGTGCTTTCGACAATATCAATAAACGAACCGAGCGGGACCATTTCACGTGCCTTGTTCTTCACGTACAAGCGACTGATCTGATCGGGTGTCACCCGGCTTTTACCATCAGCCTGCATGAAGACTTGATATGTTTGGCCGTATTTAAAAAACTGATTGACGTAAGACGAGCCAATCGAGTTTTGCAAAACATCATACGCATCCCCAATCGAGACACCTAAGGTTTCGGCACGCGCGCTATTAAAACTGAGCGTTAACTGCGGAACATTATTTCTGAACGGGGTAAAAATAGCACCAATTTCGGGGAGCTTGCGCGCCTCAGCCAAAAAGTTTTCAGTCGCATCTTCAAGCTTTTTAAAGTTGTTGCTGCCGTCGGTCAACATCAACTGCATCTGAAAACCACCCGACAAACCTAAGCCCGGAATCGCCGGAGGCAATAACACCTGCGCTTTGACCTCTTGAATTGCGTGCAACGCTGTCGTCAATCCCACGTAAATACTTTTGAGATCTTGTCCTTTGCCGCGCGCCTCCCACGGCTTCAAGATGACATACATCACACCCGCGTTTGACTGAGACGAATTGTTATTGAGGGCATTGACCCCGCCAATCGACACGATGCGATCGACGCCTGGCACTTTCTGGAGCGCACTCACGACTTGTTGCATACCCAACTGTGTACGCTCAAGCGAAGAGGCATCAGGCAACTGCGTGGACACGACTAAATAGCCCTGATCTTCATTGGGGATAAAACCCGTTGGCAGTTTGATTAACCCAACGATTGCACCCAGGATCAGTAAACCGCCCACGACGGAAGCGGTTTTACGATTGTTCATCAGCACTTGCAAAAGGCCTGCATACGAATTTGAAATTTTTTCAAAATAGCGGTCAAAGCCCGCGTAGAACCAATTCTTTTTCTCATTCTCGGGTTTGATCCGAATAAATTGTGCCGCCTGCGTGGGCTTGAGCGTCACCGCGTTGATACCACTGATCAGTGCGGTGGCCGCGATCACCAGTGCGAACTGCCGATACATTTG
>CAIYCP010000696.1 GCA_903924715.1 uncultured beta proteobacterium | reverse complement strand
GTTTAGATTTACGCGTACGCCTCGATTGGCAAACACGCACACACTAAATTACGATCACCCCAAGCGTTATCGACACGCCCCACCGTGGGCCAATACTTGTTTGCCCGCAAACTTTCTACAGGGTACGCGGCCTGCTGTCGAGGATAATCATGATGCCATTCTTCAGCCAGCAACATTTGCGCCGTATGTGGTGCGTTCTTCAAGACGTTGTCAGTGCGGTCTCGCTCACCGCGTTCAATCTGAGCGATTTCTTGGCGAATCGCAATCATGGCATCCACAAAACGATCGAGCTCAGCCAAACCCTCTGACTCAGTGGGCTCAACCATTAAGGTACCCGCCACCGGGAAACTCATGGTCGGCGCATGAAAGCCGTAATCCATCAAACGCTTGGCAATATCTTCAGCCGAAATTCCCGAAGCCTCTTTAATGTCATGCATATCAAGAATACATTCGTGTGCCACCCGGCCGTTGCGACCGCTGTATAAGACGGGATAGTGCCCCGCCAGTCGACGCGCAACATAATTAGCGCTCAAGATTGCAACCTCAGTGGCACGGCGCAACCCTGCAGCGCCCATCAAAGAGATATACACAAACGGAATCGGCAAAATACTAGCAGAGCCAAAAGGTGCTGCCGAAACAGGCCCAACAGGTACGCCAGTGGACAGCGTTCCGTTCTCACCAACCACCCCAGGCAAGAAAGGCGCAAGGTGCGCGCGCACGCCAACGGGCCCAACGCCGGGACCGCCCCCGCCGTGCGGGATACAAAACGTTTTATGCAAATTCAGATGCGACACATCAGAGCCAAACTTACCCGGCTGCGCCACACCCACCATGGCGTTCATATTGGCCCCATCCATGTACACCTGACCACCCGCTGCGTGGATCATGTCGCAGATGCCCGTAATGGCTTCTTCAAACACGCCATGCGTTGACGGATACGTCACCATCAAAGCAGCCAGGCGATCACCCGTCTGCGTAATCTTATCCTGCAGATCTTCTAAGTCAACGTTGCCGTGTGAGTCAGACTTCACGACCACGACCTCCATACCCACCATGTTTGCTGAGGCAGGATTTGTGCCATGCGCAGACGAAGGAATCAAACACACGTCGCGCTGAGACTGCCCATTCGCACGGTGATAAGCGCGAATCGCCAACAACCCGGCATATTCGCCCTGTGCCCCTGAATTAGGCTGCAAACTAATCGCGTCGTAACCGGTAATTTCACAAAGGTCTTTTGAAAGACGTTCGATCATGGTCTGATAACCACGCGTCTGCTCGGCGGGTGCGAAGGGGTGAATACTTGCAAACTCGGGCCAAGTGACTGGAATCATCTCAACCGTTGCATTCAACTTCATGGTGCAAGAGCCCAGCGGAATCATCGTACGATCAAGCGCTAAATCTTTGTCTGAGAGTTTACGCAGATAGCGCAACATATCAGTTTCAGATTGAATGCTTGAAAAAATCGGATGGCTCAAAATCGGGTGCGTGCGTTGCACCGCCTTTGGAATGCCCGGCAAACCCACAAGCGCCGTTGAAATCGCAGGTGCTGACTTGCCCGTCACCCCTGCAAAAAGCGCCCCGAGCTGCTGAAGATCTTCTGCCGTCACCGTCTCGTCTAAAGAAATCGACAGCTGTGTCGCATTCACATGTCGCAAGTTGATACGCGCAGCACGCGCGCCCTTGAGCACTTTGTCAGTAAGCGCTCCCGTGTTCAATAACAACGTGTCAAAAAACGTTTCATTTGCAACCTGAATACCTAGCGTAGCTAAGGACTGGCGAAGCAACGCCGTTGCCTGGTGCACCCGCTTAGCCATCGCGGTCAGCCCTTTAGGGCCGTGCCATAAAGCATACATACTTGACATCACAGCAAGCAGAACCTGTGCAGTACAAATATTTGACGTCGCTTTTTCACGGCGAATATGCTGCTCGCGCGTTTGCAAAGCCAAGCGCAAGGCTGGATTACCTTGTGCATCTTTTGATACCCCCACCAAACGGCCAGGCATACTACGTTTAAAGGCGTCTTTGCAGGCCATAAAACCAGCGTGCGGGCCACCAAATCCAAAGGGGACACCAAACCGCTGCGCCGCGCCAATGGCAATATCAGCATCCCAATGGCCTGGGGCCTCCAGCAGGGTCAAGGCTAACAAGTCAGTTGCGCAGGCCACCACACCACCTTTTGCATGCACTTGCGCCGTCAGGGCGCGGTAATCAACGACTGCGCCGAGTGACTGTGGGTACTGCACCAACAGGCCAAAGCAATCAGGCACGCCCGCCTGTTCATCACCCACCACTACATCAATATCTAAGCCATCTGCACGGGTGCGAATGACTTCAATCGTTTGTGGATGACAGTGCTGCGAGACGAAAAAAACTTTACTCGCGGCCGACGAGGCGCGCCGAGCAAGAGTCATTGCTTCTGCGGCCGCCGTGCCTTCGTCAAGCAACGAGGCATTTGCAATATCGAGGCCGGTTAAGTCAGCCACCATCGTCTGAAAATTCAAAATCGCTTCAAGACGACCTTGAGAAATTTCGGGCTGATACGGCGTATAAGCGGTATACCATGCCGGATTTTCAAGCACGTTGCGCAGGATCACGTTCGGCGTATGCGTCCCGTAATAGCCTTGACCAATGTAGTTACGAAACACTTGATTGCCTGCTGCGATTTTTTTCATTTCGGCGAGCACATCGGCCTCGGCGCGCGGCGCGGCAAGATTGAGTTCGCGTGTCATCCGAATATTGGCGGGCACCACTTCTTGCATCAATGCATCAAGGCTTGAGGCCCCAATCGCATCGAGCATTTTCTGTTGATCTTCTTGGCCGGGACCAATGTGACGAGGAATAAATTCGTGCGAAGTATCTAAAGGATGGGACATGGCATTGACCTTAGCTTGCGTCTGCAACAGACTGATAACCCGCGGC
>CAIYCP010000695.1 GCA_903924715.1 uncultured beta proteobacterium | reverse complement strand
TGTAGGTGTATTCAATTTATGTTCCTAGCTTCTAAATAAACGACTGTATTGAGATTCGTGTCTGGCACTTGCGAGTGCCAGACCGAAGGCGCATGAACCCGCTTGGTCAGGCGGCGTGGTCTTTGCAATATCAATGGCCTGTTCGACATCCTCTTTAAGACGATGCAACAAGGTCTGGCCATCAATCTGACCGAGCGGAATAATTTTTACTGCTGCTAAAGCTTGGTTTTCAACCCAACTCCACAAATAGGCACCAAGTGCCATTGTTTCATCGACAACTGCAACGGCAGCTAAGGCGGCATATGCGGCAGGGTATGTCCATTGTTCAATCGGCAGGGCCGCGAGCGCTGATCCTTGTGGCCATTGCGCAAACAGCTTCGCCATTGAATGCCCCATCTGCACAGATTCAAGTCTGAATTCAGCTGTTTCTCGCAACGCGTACAGCGCTTGATTGGCATCCGTTAACGTCCCCCAATCTTGGCATAGCGTCGCCCGATGACACGTCAACCATAACGGCAACTCTTGTCGCGCAAGATTCAACAACAGCACATCACGTATCCACACATAGGCTTGATCAACCTGCGTCACCCAGCGATCTTCGATCGCCTGCTCTAAGCCTTGCGAGTAGGCAAAGCCACCCACGGGCAAGGCCGGACTCGCTAAATGCAACGCCGACAACAAGGACTTGATCTGATCCATTGCGTTATGACTTTGCCCGCGCATGGGCGGCAATTGACAGCTCTTCACCTAGATTGCCCATGGCCTGATCATGCTCTTCAACACCGCACTCCGATGCATGGTGATGATGGTGATGCCCGCCCCCTTGACCCGCGGCATACGCACCGCCTTCTGGGATAAACGCCTGCTGCACAACAGTCACGGTACCGCCAAGGCGTCGCACCATATCCGCCAGTACAGGATCGGGCTGAATCCACACGGCATCGGTCGACAGCATCGCACGCACATGTCGATTCGCCAGGTGATACACGATGCGCATCAGCTCAAAAGGATTACTCGCTTCAATACAAAAGAGCTCTTCTACTGCAGCTTGCACCACCACGCGCTCACCTAGATCACCACACAACACATCACCGTGTTGCATATGCTCAGTGCGCGGCAAAATCACCGCGACCGCACGACCGCTGGGCAGCATGGCCGCTAAGCGCCAGCGCTGGCGATCTTCCAGCGTCAATTCAAGCACGGGCCAAGGCTCAGGCCAGGCGGCGCTTTCACTGCGCAAGCGCGGGTCGTCGAAGGCGCAACGCGCATTTAACATAATGGCCATCGTGTCACCTAGAATAAAAAGTAACGCTGAGCCATCGGTAATGTCTTGGCAGGCGGGCAATCCAGCAAAACACCATCTGCATAGACCTTATAGTTTTCGGGGCTAACTGTGATTTTTGGTGTCGCTGCATTGAGCTTCATGTCGGCCTTGGTCAAGCTGCGCATACCCTGCACTGCAGATATATGGCGCTTTAAACCTAACTCGGCGGGCAAGCCTTTTTGAATCGCAATGCCAGACATAAACGTAATGCAACTGGTTGCGATCGCACTTTGCGCTGCGCCAAATTGGGGTCTGAAATGCACCGGTTGCGGTGTTGGGATTGAGGCATTTGGGTCTCCCATCGCAGCCATTGCAATTTGCCCACCTTTAATCACCGTTGAGGGTTTGACACCAAAAAACGCGGGCCGCCACAACACCAGATCCGCGAACTTACCGACTTCGACTGACCCAATCTCTTTGGCCATGCCATGGGTGATCGCTGGGTTAATCGTATATTTTGCAACGTAACGTTTAATGCGCGCATTGTCACTGGTTGAGGGATCCGAGAATCCGGCTTCGCTCATCGAGCCGCGCTGCTCACGCATTTTGTGCGCGGTCTGCCAGGTGCGCATAATCACCTCGCCCACACGTCCCATTGCCTGACTGTCAGACGAAATCATCGAAAACGCGCCAATGTCATGCAAAATATCTTCAGCCGCAATAGTCTCGCGACGAATACGACTTTCGGCAAAGGCAATATCTTCGGCGATTGACGCATCAAGATGGTGACACACCATCAACATATCCAGATGTTCGTCCAGCGTATTCACCGTAAACGGACGCGTTGGATTTGTCGACGACGGCAACACGTTTGCTTCACCACAAATACGAATGATGTCAGGCGCATGACCGCCACCCGCACCTTCGGTGTGATACGTGTGAATCACGCGCCCTTTAATTGCATCAATCGTCGCTTCAACAAAACCTGATTCATTCAAGGTATCGGTATGAATAGCAACTTGCGTATCGGTTTCGTCGGCCACGCTTAAGCAATTATCAATCGCTGCCGGTGTGCTGCCCCAATCTTCGTGCAACTTCAAGCCGACTGCACCGGCTTCGATTTGTTCATGTAAGGGACCAGGCAAGGAAACGTTTCCCTTGCCAAGTAAACCGATATTGATCGGATAGGATTCCATCGCCTGCAACATGCGCGCCAGGTGCCAAGGCCCTGGGGTGACCGTCGTGGCGAAGGTGCCCGTGGCAGGGCCTGTGCCGCCCCCGATCATCGTGGTGACCCCTGAACTAAGGGCCTCCTCAATTTGTTGAGGACAAATCAAATGAATGTGGCTATCAATGCCGCCCGCGGTGACGATCATGCCTTCGGCTGCAATGACTTCTGTTGCCGGACCCACCACGATGGTGATGCCAGGCTGAATATCAGGATTACCAGCCTTACCAATGCCGGCAATACGCCCGTTCTTGATGCCAATATCTGCCTTAACGATGCCCCAATAATCAATAATTAAGGCATTGGTCAGCACGGTATCAACACAATCTTTGCTCATGCGCTGCGATTGGCCCATACCATCGCGAATCACCTTGCCGCCACCGAACTTAACCTCTTCACCGTAGATGGTGAAGTCTTTTTCGACCATCGCAAAAAGAGCGGTATCCGCCAGACGAATTCGATCGCCCGTCGTTGGGCCATACATCTCGGCATAGGCTTGTCTTGAAATTTTCATTTGTCGAGTGCTCCCATCACAACACCTCTAAATCCATAGACTTGACGATCGCCTGCCAACGCAACGAGTTCAACCTCACGCTCTTGGCCCGGCTCAAAACGCACTGCGGTACCCGCAGGTATATTCAGCCGAAACCCAGTGGCCAACTTGCGATCAAAGCGCAAGGCCGCGTTCGTTTCTGCAAAGTGATAGTGCGAACCAATCTGTACGGGACGATCACCCGTATTCGCAACTAGCACCTTAATCAGCGCACGATCAACATTGATCTCGATTTCTCCAGGCGCCACAATCATTTCGCCCGGAACCATAGGAGTAGTAGTCATCTTTGATCCTTACTGAATGGGTTGATGCACAGTGACAAGCTTCGTGCCATCCGGAAACGTCGCCTCGACCTGAATATCTGGAATCATCTCTGCGACACCTTCCATCACATCCTGCCGATTCAAAATATTGCGGCCATCGCTCATGAGCTCGGCGACGGTTTTCCCGTCTCGCGCACCTTCCATGATGGCGGCCGAAATCATCGCGATCGCTTCGGGCACGTTGAGTTTCAAACCGCGTGCACGTCGGCGCTCAGCCAGCAAGCTTGCAGTAAAAATTAATAACTTATCTTTTTCGCGCGGTGTCAGATCCATAGGTACTCCTTAACAACTTTAATGATCAAGTTGCCCACAACCGTGGTGCAACTGCAGGCAAACCCAGCGCCGTAGGTCGCAATAGCCCCCAGGCGCGTTGTAACAACAATTTAAGTTCGAGCGGCTCAGCCAATAGACGGCCTACCAATAACCGCGGATGAAGAATCGTCCAAGCCATCTGTTGCGACTGCTCGCGCAAGGCTAGCACCGTGGCCTCATCCCATATTTTTGTCGCAGGCAAGATGGCCCACAGCGTCGCGCAGGCGTAATGCCCACGCAGTCCGACAGGCGATGCAAACAAAGCATCTTGACCCGAGAGCGCTAAGCGATCATGCCAAACCAGTTGTTCATCGATTTCGATTTTTAATGATTGGCGAAAATGCCCTTCAGCAAATGATTCATCTGAGGCATGACGCCCAAAAATCAAATGATCCCAACCGAGCATTGCACCCTGCTCGCCCACGCGCACCAGCAAATCCGAACGAACGCGTGCGCGGTTAAAAATGATTGTTTCTTGAGGCAACCATTCAAACGCCCCTTGCAAGTCAATATCAATCAACTGTGAAGCTTCAAGCGAAGCCTCTGCGCCGTACCACTTTGCTGCAGAGGGCGTTGTGACCAAACCGTGACTGCCGCGCCGACTGTTGATCAATACTTCGAGCCGATCACCACCTGCGATTCCACCAGGAGGATGAACAATAATCGCGTGACACGGCGATGGGCCCTCGGGGTATAACGCCTTTTGAATCCGCAGTGGACCAAGGTGCTGATGTGATAAGCGCGTTTTAACGTCCGGGTGATTTGGGTCAAGATTAAAGTCAAGCGCTAAGCGCGCGGCCCAAGAAGCAAGCGTCGACTCAGCACTCTGAGGGGCTGGGTCAGAAGACCAATGTCGCTGATCACCGGGATGCATAAATTAAATTCAAGAATAGATTGTTTGCCCAAGCTTAATTGTAAGCACAGCAAAAAGATAGATCTCTGTGCAATCTAAAAATGCACCATTTTGGTTCACGGCCAGAACATAAAAAAAGCGCGAAGGCCGAAACCATCGCGCTTTTTGAAGGACTGCGAAAAACTAGAGCTTGCCTGCTAACACACTTAACAAACGTTGTGCCGTTGCACTAGTATCGCGCACACCCTTCGGATCGATCACAGTGATTTCGGTCTGAGTACCCTGCTGTACCAAATGGATACGATACGTTGGTGCTTTTGCAGGATCTTTTGAACCAAACAAACGTGCCAATACACCAGGCTCTTCACGTTTTTCGCCGGTATCTGTATCGACGTAGCGCACATAGAAATCACCCGCGGTGCGATCGCGATCGTCTACCGAGAAACCACCCGAGTCAAGCGCCACACCCACGCGGCGCCAAGCTCGGTCAAACGGCTCGGCAACCAACAGCAGGCTCTTGTCATTAGCGGGCGCGGTCACTTTAGGATCTTGCGCACCGGGCATGGACTGAGCCATCTTTTTACGGGCACCATCGACATCTTCGCCCAAGAACACCATCAACCTAGCTAACATCGCCGCATTAAGACCGGGATCTTCTTTTGCGTTCGCCCAACGGGTTTCAACATCCTGAAGCGTAATCTTGCTGATTTCTTCCATGTGCCGATGTGAGATATAGATTTCAGTGCGGTTGCCTGCACGTTCTATACGGGTACGAAATTTATCGCGCGTTCCACTATCGTACAAACCATCCAAGACCGAGCCTAAGGCCTGACGCAACCAGCTTTCGCCAATTTTCGCCCGATTTTCAGCCCAGTTCGTCTCTATTAAACCGGCCCTAGGATCCGTGACATCAAGCGTGAATCCGCGTTCGGTCCAAAAATCAGCCGTCATCGAAAATGCTTTTTCGGGCGACATATCTACAGACAACCAGCGCAGCTCACCATCGCGCATCACACGCATATCACTGCGTGTCGGCAACACACCCGACTGCGCTGAGCTTGGCACACTTTTACCCCCAGCCTGCGCCAGTTGGTACTGCGAAAACGTGGTGCTGCCAGCGGCAGGGCGGTACCGAGGATCGTTCGCGGCCTGCGTGAGATCGGGAGGAATGCTCAAGGGGTCGGCGCGAACAACACTTTTATAATCAATCGAGTCATCACCACTCATGACCGAGCGAAGCTGGGAGCAGCCGCTCAAGAGCGCAAAGGTCGCAAGTAGCGCGAAGAGCGTTGCACACGTTTTTTGGTTCAACAAGCTTTTCATCTTAAAGCAACCCCGCCTCTAACATTGCTGCTCGCAAGGGAGCATGAAATTGAGCACTTAATTGAACCAGAGGCAGACGGATTCCGGTAGGAATACGCCCCATCTGAGCCAACGCCCATTTAACTGGTACCGGATTGCCCTCAACAAACAGCAGCTTGTTCAGTGGGCCTAGCAAATTATTCAAACGCTTAACCGTCTGGACATCACCCTTTAACGCAGCGCTGCACAAATCATGCATGGCGCGAGGCGCAATATTCGCAGTCACTGAAATATTGCCGCTGCCACCCAACAATATCAGCGCAGCAGCCGTCGCATCATCGCCGCTTAGCACTAGAAAATCAGAGGGTAAATCACGAATCAATAAAGCACCCCGACCAATATCACCTGTCGCATCTTTAATGCCAATCACGCCGGGTACGCGCGCTAAACGCAGCACAGTGTCATGCGCCAAGTCGGCAACGGTGCGGCCAGGAACGTTATAGAGGATGGTCGGCAAATCGACAGCCTCTTGCACAGCCTTAAAGTGTTGATACATTCCCTCTTGAGAGGGTTTGTTGTAGTAAGGGACCACCGACAACCCAGCCTTTGCACCGACTTTACGTGCATGCGAAGCTAGATGAATCGCCTCGCTGGTGGAATTTGCACCGACCCCTGCAATAACTGGGATTCGGCCTGCAGAATGCTCAACCGCAACGCGGATGATCTCGGCGTGTTCATCAACGCTGACAGTAGGCGACTCGCCGGACGTGCCGACAATCACCAGTGCGTCGGTCCCTTCTTGCACGTGCCAGTCGATTAAAGCCTCGAGGCTTTGATAATCGATACTGCCATCAGGGTGCATGGGTGTCGCGAGCGCAACCATGCTTCCGGTGAATCGGGGTAATTTAGAGGTCGAAATCGTGGCCATAAATGGATCCGCAAGGCGAGTCAAGGCGCAACGGCGCCGATAAAGAGTTAGTGCGACAGTTTACCGGATTGCG
>CAIYCP010000694.1 GCA_903924715.1 uncultured beta proteobacterium | reverse complement strand
TTTCTTGAACTCCTCTGAACTAGCCATTTCTTGTGCTTTTGCCATTGAGGAGAGCTTCAACACACTGACGCCAGGCGCAATTTGTCATATTTCTAGGGGTTAACAGGGTCTTGCGCGAAATCTTTCTGGTCGATAAGATTAATTGAAGGTAATCTCTAGTCTATAGGTTCTGGGTTAATTGGTACCGTCTGCTTAGGGAAATAAGTGTCTCGACCATCCGGTGCGGGTCACAAACAAAAAAGGAGAGAGACATGAATCAAATTAAGTGGTTGAGAGCCTTTTTACTTGGGCTAATGGCTGTCTGGTCGATTACGTCGGCCGTGGCTCAGGAGGTTGTAAAGATTGGCCAAATAGAGGCGCTGACCGGGCCTCTGGCCACCTATGGGTGGATGGGTAACCAAGGTGCCAAGATGGCGGTCGAAGAAATCAACAAAGCTGGTGGCTTCAAAGTTGGTGCAAAAACCTACAAACTTGAGTTGCTAGCCCAAGATACCCGAGCCAACCCTCAAGAAGCCCTGATCCAGACGAAACAATTGGTGGAGCAGGACAAAGTCAAATACATCTTCGGTCCATTCTTGACAAATGTATTCAACGGCATTGAGCCCTACTTGACTCAGAATAATGGCAAGATTCTCGTGATGGGTGGCGCCACTGCGGCGCATGCACAGCTTGGCACGCCGAATCGCGACTACTTGATGCGTACCTGGAACTGGGATGCTGGCGACGCAGGATTTGGTCAGTTGATGGTTGATTATTTGAAAAAGCAGGGCGCTAAAAAAACCGCGATGCTGTTCCAAAATGACGCATTTGGAAAGGTTGCTGTCGATATCTACACCCCCATCTTCAAGGCTGCCGGCATTGAGTTGCAAGTCGAACTGTTCGAGCCGGGCACAAAGGACTTCTCCGCGCCGCTGGCCAAGCTGGCGGCTGGTAAGCCCGACTATCTGTTCCCAGGTTATGTTGAGTCCGTACTTTACGATATTGTTCGTCAAGCTACAGAGAGCGGTATGTTTAAGAAATTCTTTACTGTTCGTGGCTCGATGGGACCAGCGCTAAAGAACAAGGACATGATCGAAGACTACATCGCTTATCTGCCGAAATATTTCGAGGAAGCGGAAAAGACCGAACCTAAAACCAAGGCCTTCGTTGCGGCCTACAAGACCTTCTACAAGCGTGATTTCCCCTACGACCAAGCACCGCTTTGCTCATCATCCTGTTACGACCATGTTTTCATGCTTGTCGAGGCGATGAAGAAAGCTGGTACTGTGGACGATGTTGGAAAAGTTAAGGCGTCATTGATGTCCTTTACCTATAACGGTATTTGGAATATCCGCTACGACAAAACCGGCGAGGCTGTTTTCGACTTTGACGTGCTTCATATGAAAAAGGGTGGCAAGATCACTTCGACGCATATCGAACCCAAGTAAATGGGGCAACTGATCCTTGGACAATTGCTCAACGGAGCAATTCTCGGGACCCTCTACGGCATTATTGCTCTAGGGGTCACGCTCACCTTTGGTATTACAGGCATTGTAAATTTTGCGCTCGGTGCATTCATGATGCTGGGTTGCTATATGGCCTGGTACTTTACCGATGGCCTTGGCATGCACTACGCAGTCGCAGTGCTATGTGCAGTGTTAGTGACGGCCTTTGCAGGTCTCATCGCTGACCAGACGCTGTTTAGATTCACTCGCAACAACCTCGTCAATGGGTTGCTGGTTTCGATCGGTTTGATCTCGGTGATGGAAGGTGTAGCTCTCCTTATCTGGACTTCGACACCAAAAAACATGGAATATGTGCTGCCGGGGGTTTTTACTTTCTTTGGTCTCGTGGTGCCGAAGATGAAGGCAGTAGTTTTCCTGGTTTTACTGGGCGTCATCCTCGCTACTTATGCGGCCCTCACTCGAACTTGGATTGGGCGTGCAGCCTATGCCTACGCTCAGAACCCGGAAGCAGCTGAACTCATGGGTGTGCGTACCAAAATTTTGCAGTCTGGTGTGGTGGTCTACTCCACCGGGCTAGCTGGTCTTGGCGGCGCACTTTACG
>CAIYCP010000693.1 GCA_903924715.1 uncultured beta proteobacterium | reverse complement strand
CTTTTTGATGACTTCACCCCAACGCCTGCGTTCTTGGGCGATAAAAGCCGTGAATTCTTGCGGTGTATCGCCAACCAGCAAGGCACCATCCTCGCGCATCCGCTTAGTGCCTTCGGGCGACTTCAACGCCGTCACCACCTCTTTTTGCAATTGATTGATGATGCCCTCCGGCGTGCCCGCCGGCGCGAGCAATCCGTACCATTGCGAGGTTTCAAACGTGGGGTAACCACTTTCGGCAATCGTGGGCACCTCAGGCAACGACGACGCACGCGCCGCAGAACCAACTGCCAGTGGCACTAGCGCCTCACCTTTAATTTGAGACACCAAAGAGGGCAAACCATTAAAGGTTGCCTGTGTTTGGCCGCCAATCAAATCCGTCAACATCGGACCTGAGCCTTTGTATGGGACATGAGTCAGTTCGATACCCGCTTCAGTCGCGAAGTATTCCATCGCCAAATGCCCAGCGCTTCCGTTACCGGCAGAGCCGTAATTAATCGCACCAGGGTTGGCTTTCGCTGCGTTCACCAAGTCAGCCAATGTCTTAAAACCAGAACGCGTACTCACCGCAATCACATTGGGAACTTTGGCAATTAAAGAGATCGCGACAAAATCACTATTTGGATCGTAGGGGAGTTTTGAACCAAACAACACTGGGTTCACCGCCAGCGTCCCCACATGACCCAAAATCAACGTGTAGCCATCGGGCAACGCCCGCTTAACTTCGGCCATCGCGATATTGCCCGCAGCACCGGGCTTATTTTCAACATACACAGATTGGCCAAGCTGTTTAGTGAGACTGCTTGCGACAGAGCGCGCAACGATTTCAGAGGTGCCACCAGGCGCGAACGGCACCACAAGGCGAATTGCTTTTTCGGGATATTGCGCCCACACGTTTAAGGTGGCGCAAAGCAACAGTGAACCAAACACTGTGCGAAGCTTGCTGTGCAGCGTCTTAGTCATTCATTTTGCTAACAAAGGGCTTGAGCTCATCGCGAATGCGTTCAAGTGATTTCGTCCATGCAGGGCCAGGCATGAAGGCAACTAAAGGCGCATCATTCTTAATCGTTTTCAAAAAATCAGGGTCTTCTAGCGTCGCCTGTATAGCTTTTTGTAAACGATCTGCGATCTCTTGGGGCAAGGCCTTAGGGCCAGCAATGCCACGCTCTGAACTCACGCGCACATCAATGCCAAGCTCTTTGATCGACGGTACATCTTTGATGATATCGACGCGCGTCGGATTCACAACGAGCAAGGCGATTGCAATGTCAGAATCGCCATAGCCGGCCAAGTATTCCCCAACACTTGAAAAAGCATAATCCACATGCCCTCCAAGGACTGCGCTTTTAAAATCGCCCGCACCTTTAAAAGAGATATCTGTCCCTTTAACCGAGGCCGCCTGTTCAATTTTCAACAAGGCTTGATGCCCACTCGTGCCACGTCCACTGGTGGCAAAGGATAAGGAACCCGGATCTTTTTTTAGAGCTTCTAGGATTTCGGGTAGCGTTTTATATTTTGAATTCTTACGTGCCACCAACACTGCTGGGTCATCGACCACACGCGCAATAATTTTCAAATCATCCGTTTGATAAGTCGACTGCTTATACATCGGGATAAAGACGAACCCAGGCACATTGATAAAACCAATCGTATAGCCATCAGGTTTAGCGCGGGCGATATACGTAGAGGATATTTCACCGCCCGCACCCGGCTTATTGACCACGACGATCCGTGACTTACCGCCTAATTTCTTTTCAACAAACGGCACCAAGGCTCGTGCCATCAAATCGGTGCCGCCACCCGGTGCAAAGCCCACCACCAGTTCAATCGGTTGATCCTCCGGCCAGGCCGCCCAGCTTGCAAGCGGCAGCCCGCAAAGCAGGGACAACACCGCCGTCGTCGAGCATTTTTTAAAAGTGTGTTTCATTAGAACGGTGCCAAACCGAGTGTCTGGCGAAAACGATTTTTAATATAGACACCATCGCGAGAAGGCAACGCGCGTGGCAAGTCATCCGCTTTTACATACACTTGTGCGAATGTCACGCCCGCCCGCGCCAAGACATTTTGCTGAATTTTTTTAATGTCACTGGTGTCTTTGATTTTGTACGCGGTAGAAATGCCACAGGCCTGTGCGACCGCAGTCAAATCTGTGCCCAGGCTGCTATGACTGTGCTGCATACCGGTCTCGCCAAAGTGCCCATTATCTAGCACCACAATTGTCAAATTTTTAGGCTGTTGCGCGTTGATGGTCGCTAATGCCCCCATGCCCATCAACTGCTCACCGTCACCCGTAATGACCAAAACCGATTTATTAGGCTGCGCCAACGCCAGGCCTAAACCAATCGCGGCTGCGCCGCCCATGGCACCCCACAGGTAAAAATTCTGATCTCGATCACCTGCTGCAAACATGTCGTAGGTCGAAGAGCCCAAACCACCCACAACCAAGGCTTCAGGGCACAAACCGATTAGTTCTTTCACAAAGGCACGACGCTCGATCGTGCCAGAAAAAGCTTGAATATTGCTCATGATGTTTCCTATCTAAATTATTTAGCGTGTTGAAATGAAGTGGGTCGCATGAGGTTCAGTTACGCACCCATTTTTTGCGGCCGATTAGACTTTGCGATAACAAAATGGCAACACGCTCACCAGCGATAAAGACTGAATCAAGCGCCGCACTGACCACATCTTCGACTTCATCTGGCTTGCTTACACGATAAACTTTAATGCCCATCAACTCCATCACGCCTTGTGTCGCTTTACTCATCGGGCCTTGCCAAGGATTGAATTCGGCGTATTCGCCACGCATCGTGACGAGCGTCAAAAATGGAAACCGGCAACTTTCAAGTAACGACATCATGTTGATACAGTTACCCACGCCACTACTTTGCATCAACAGAACGTGACGATCACCCCCCAACCAAGCACCCGCCGCAATCGCGACGCCCTCTTCTTCAGTTGTGAGCACGATACCCCGCATCTCTGGATCAGCGTGTACGCGGCGAATCACATGCGCATGACCCGCATCAGGGACGTAAGACACTTGTTTAACCCCCCCCTTTTTCAGGACATTAAAAATATCGTCTTGCCAAGGGTGCGTCTGGCTATCATTCGTCGCAACGGGATTGCTCATGTCTTCAGGCTCCTTTATATGATCAAACATCATTATTTTGACTGACAGCATACCTCAAGAATCAGGCGATGCGATTAGCCGCTGGCAAGGGCAACGCTGTTTTATAACGCACCTGCTTGAGCGCAAAACTTGAACGAATTTTTTCAATGCCAGGTATGGGTGTGAGTTGCTCAAGAATGAATTTTTCGAGCGCACCAATATCAGCCACCGCCACTCGAATCAAATAGTCACTGTCGCCCGTCATCAGATAGCACTCCATGACCTCGTCGTGCTCGCAAATACGCTGTTCGAACTGAGACAGCGATTCTTTATTTTGACTCGTCAAACTGATGCTAATAAAGACATTGAGGCCCAGGCCTAAGGCGACTGCACTGGCCAAGGCCACGTAGCGATCAATCACTCCGGCATTTTCAAGGGCGCGTACCCGCGCCAAACACGGAGACGGACTTAAGTGGACACGTCTGGCTAACTCGATGTTTGACAGCGCGCCATCGAGTTGAAGCTCTTGCAAAATTTTTAGGTCAAGAGAGTCAAGCTTCATATATGAACATTTTAAGTTTTTTATTTCTTAATAATGAAATATTACAGCATTTTATTTCATAAATACGATAATTTATCTATATTTAAAGCACCTCATGCTGCTGACTTTTCTCTAGAATGATCGAATTGTCACTCTTTAAGTACGGGGTCACCCATGAACGCCTCCATCGATCCTCGCCTGAGCGCCTTGCTCACCACTGCAGACACTGACACTGAAGAAACGCACGAATGGCGTGCTGCATTTTTGGCGGTTCTGGCGGCCGAAGGCCCCGAGCGTGCGCGCTTCTTACTAGACGAACTTGTACGTACTGCGCATACCGCAAAAATCGGTTGGCGCCCCGAGCTCAGCACGCCCTACGTCAACACGATTTCAGTTGATCAGCAACCCGTGTTTCCAGGCGACCTCGCCATTGAAGAGCGACTCGCCTCTATCATGCGCTGGAACGCTCTGGCGATGGTCGTGCGTGCGAACCAAGCCTACGGTGAACTAGGTGGGCACATTGCTAGCTATGCCAGTGCCGCCGATCTTTTTGAAACAGGTTTCAATCACTTCTTCGAGGCTCGCCAAGGCACTGAAGCGGGCCAACACCGTGGCGACTTGGTGTTTTTCCAACCGCATAGCGCCCCAGGGGTCTACGCACGCGCATACCTAGAAGGTCGCCTAAGCGAACAAGACCTTCTGAATTATCGGCAAGAGATTCGAGCCGCTGAAAAAGGCGCACGCGGCCTCTCGAGCTACCCTCACCCCTGGCTCATGCCAGATTTCTGGCAGTTTCCCACAGGCTCAATGGGAATCGGCCCGATCAGTTCGATCTATCACGCGCGCTTCATGCGTTATCTCAGTCATCGCAATCTTCTCGACTGTTCTGCGCGCAAAGTCTGGGGGGTCTTTGGCGATGGCGAGATGGACGAACCTGAATCCATGAGCGCCCTCACACTTGCCGCGCGCGAAGGCCTTGATAATCTAGTGTGGGTGGTGAACTGCAATCTGCAACGCCTTGATGGCCCAGTGCGCGGAAACGGACGCATCATCGATGAACTCGAAAAACTCTTTACCGGTGCCGGCTGGAACGTCATCAAACTCGTCTGGGGCAGCGACTGGGATGGCCTGTTTGCACGCGACTTAACAGGCGCCTTGACACGCGCCTTTGCCAACACTGTTGATGGTCAGATGCAAACCTTTGCTGCAAAAGATGGTCGCTTCAACAGAGATACATTTTTTGGGCAAAACGAAGAGCTTGCACGCTTGGCGCAAGGCATGACCGATGATCAGATCGATCGACTCAAGCGTGGCGGCCATGACTTAGTAAAAATTCATGCCGCTTATGCCACCGCTGCTCAACACGTTGGGCAACCAACGGTTATTTTGGCGCATACCAAAAAGGGCTACGGCATGGGCAGCGCGGGCCAAGGCAAGATGACGACGCACAGCCAGAAAAAATTTGATGAAACAGATCTACTTGAGTTTCGCAATCGCTTTAACCTGCCACTTTCAGATGAAGAGGCCACCTCACTTGCGTTTTACAAGCCGAAGCCTGAGAGTGCAGAAATGCAGTACCTACAACATCATCGGCAAGCGTTGGGCGGCTATTTGCCGAAACGCGATACCGAATGTGAAACAGTCGCCATCCCCGACATCGCGCAATACTGCAGCTTTGCGCTAAACGCCGAAGGCAAAGAAATGAGCACCACCATGGCCTTTGTGCGCATGCTGGGCAACTTGCTGAAAGATTCCAATCTTGGCCCACGCATTGTCCCCATCGTTGCCGATGAAGCACGCACGTTTGGTATGGCAAACTTGTTTAAGCAAGTGGGCATTTACTCAAGTGTTGGCCAGCGCTATGCCCCTGAAGACATCGGGTCCGTGCTCAGCTATCGCGAAGCACTTGACGGACAAATTCTGGAAGAAGGTATCTCTGAAGCTGGCGCGATCGCCAGCTGGACTGCAGCGGCTACAAGCTACAGCGTCCATGGCTTCGCCATGCTGCCGTTTTACATTTATTACTCAATGTTTGGTTTTCAACGTGTGGGCGATCAGATCTGGGCGGCGGCCGATCAGCGACCGCGTGGATTTTTATTAGGGGCAACCTCAGGTCGCACGACGCTTGGCGGTGAAGGTCTGCAACATCAAGATGGTTCGAGCCATTTGCATGCAGCCACAATACCCAATTGCAAAGCCTACGACCCTGCCTTTGCAGGCGAAATGGCGGTCATCGTGCATCAGGGTATTCAAGAAATGATGTTCGAGCAGCAAGACGTGTTTTATTACATCACCCTCATGAACGAAAACTACGCGCAACCAAGTTTGCCCGAGACCATCCACGAACAAGTTTTGCGTGGCTGTTATCTTTTCCAAACCTACAGTGCAGAAAAACAAAAAAAATCGACTGCCGCAACTTCAATCACGTTGCTCGGCTCTGGCGCCATTCTGACCGAAGTCATCAAGGCCGCGCAACAACTCGCGTTGCAAGGCATCACCGCCTTCGTCTACAGCGTCACCAGCTGGAGCGAACTGGCGCGTGACGGTCTCGCCTGTCAAGAGGCACTGTTAGCTGACACCAACACCGAAGCCATTCCTTTTATTTATTCACAGCTCGCCAACAGCCAAGGGCCCATTGTCGCCGCAACAGATTATGTTCATGCATTGCCAGAATCTGTTCGCGCCTATCTGCCAGCCGATCGTCGCTATCTGACCCTCGGCACAGACGGCTTCGGTCGCAGCGATACCCGGGCGGCCCTGCGAGAATACTTTGGTGTAGATGCGGCTGCTATCGTACGTGCCGCCTTACTCGCTTTAAAATAGTGTGATGCACTCGCCCGAACCGACATCTTTAGGTGACACAAGCAGCGTCTCAGACCAGCAAAAGGCCGAACCCCGTCTAGGCCTAGTGCTCGATGCCTGCGTGTTGATGTCAGGCTTGCTGCGTCCTTTGCTGCTTGATCTGGCACAGACGGGCTTATTTATGCCCCTTTGGTCTGACAAGATCGGCCAAGAATGGCAACGAAACGCTGCACGCTTGTGGCCAATCGATATCAATCTTTTAAAAGACGAATGGCAGCTTATGCAAGAGCGCTTCCCGGCATCCAACATGGGGGATGTCACTTTTTTTGAAACAAGCCTCAAGCACACAGACCGAAAGGACAAACACGTGGCCGCAGTCGGGATCGCAAGTGTTGAACAGAACCATGGGCAACCGATCAGTGTCTTAACCTGGAATCTTAAAGACTTTAGTCGCTCAGAGCTACGCAAGCAACAGCTAGGTCTCATCGATCCTGATCGCTTATTGTCGCAATGGTGGCCAGCCCAACAAGCCACGCTGGCGCATCATATCGATGCCACAATCGCAACACTATTTATGACGGGGCGCCGGCAACCTGAACCGGTACTCAGTATGCTTAAACGTGATCGATTATTTCGCCTAGCCGCATGCTATGACCGGCATCGTCAAGCAACACGCTGACGCAATCTGTCGTCAAGGTACGGCCTTTCCAACCTGTTGCATCAAACTCAAGGCGTTTTCAATCAATAGACGAAAAGGTTGAGCGTACGACGGCAAGATCAAAATAATCACAATCAAGCCCACGCCAATAGTGATTGGAAAGCCAATGCCAAAAATGTTTAATTGAGGAGCCGAGCGCGTCAACACGCCAAGTGCCATATTTGTAATCAACAGCGTCGCGACAATAGGCATCGCAAGTTGCAAACCTACGCTAAAAATTGAGGCCCCCGAGCGTGCAATTTCCATGCCGGTTAACGCGCCAACACCCAAATTGACAGGCAAGACCGTAAAACTTTCAATTAGTGTCGCCACCATCAAAACATGGCCATCTAAACTAATAAAAACAAGCGCAAACAGCGTTGTAAAAAGCGTTGTGATAACGGTAGTGCTGCCCCCAGATTGCGGATCAAAAAAAGTGGCGAAACCAAATCCCATCGTTAAACCAGAGAGCTGACCAGCTAAATCTACAGCACTAAATAAAATTCGCAACACAAAACCTAGCGCGAGGCCGACCAATAACTGCTGGCATAGCAAAAATATTCCGTGAAACGAAAATAAGTCGATCGTAGCGTCTACACTTACTAGAGGTACCACCATCGTAGTCAGTAAAACGCCGACCGAAACTTTGACGACCGGCGAGACGGTCGTACCGCTCAAGAGCGGTGCAACTGCAATAAAGCCAAGAATACGAGTGAGCGGCAAGAACATCGTCGCGACCCAACTTTGCAGAAAGTCAACGCTGATGTCAATCACAATTGATTTCAACGAAGCGAGAAATTTCGACCGACTTTGTCACCAAAACACTCACTGCAAAATGATAGGGAATTCAGTCAACACTTCTCGCAAATAGTCTGACATGACGGTCAGCATCCAGGGCCCCACTGCGACTAAAGCCAACAGGATTCCGACGAGTTTGGGAATGAATGACAAGGTCTGTTCGTTAATTTGTGTAGCTGCCTGAAAAATGCTAACAATCAAACCAATGATCAACGCCACCAACAACAAGGGCGCAGAAATCATCACGGTGATCTCCATCGCATGGCGTCCAATATTCATCACGCTTTCAGGCGTCATTTCAACCTCAGTAAAAACTATTTGCTAAAGAGCCTAAGAGTAGCTGCCAGCCATCAACCAATACAAACAGCATTAACTTAAACGGTAGAGACACAATAGAGGGAGACACCATCATCATGCCCATCGCCATCAAGACGCTCGCGACGACCATATCAATCACAAGAAAAGGAATAAAGATACTGAAGCCGATCTGAAAGGCTGTTTTCAGCTCACTCGTCATAAAACTCGACACCAGCACGGTCAACGGAATATCGTCTGGTTTTTGTATATTTTCAGTACGCGAAAGCTTGAGAAATAAGGCAAGATCAGTCTCGCGCGTCTGTTTGAGCATAAACTCACGCAGCGGAGCGACCCCCTTCTCTAACGCCACTTGCATCGAGATACGATTTTCACTGAGCGGTTGGTAAGCATCAACATAAATCTTCTCAAAGACGGGACTCATGACAAAGAAGGTCAAAAATAATGCTAAGCCTAACATCACCTGATTAGGCGGCACCGCCTGAGCACCGATTGTTTGTCTTAACAGAGACAACACAATGATGATTCGGGTAAAACTCGTCATCATCAACAGGATCGTGGGCAAGAACGATAGCGCGGTCAGTAAGATAAGTGTTTGCAAGCTCAGGCTGTAATTCTGACTGCCGTCTTCTGCGGTCACTGAATTAAGCAAACCGAGTGACGGTGTATCCGCGGCTAGCGCGCTATCGGTTTGACACGCAAGGAAACCGATTAATACAACAGATGACAGGGCTAATAAAACACGTCGAGATAATGTTAAGTCTGACATAATTTTTTGTTTACTTCTCGCGCAGACGTGCAATGAGATCTGAAAACTTTAATCGCGACGGTAACTCGTCGGATGAAGATGTTAGCGCTCCACTTTCGGCCGACTGAGTCTTTACGTCATCCAATAGTGCAGGGCTCGGTTCAATATTTGCCAATGCGCTCACGCGTCCAGGTGCTACGCCCACCACAATCCAGCGAGACCCGACTTCGACTACGAACAAGCGCTCTCGTGTGCCCAGGCTCACGCCTCCGAGGATTTTGGCCACAGAACCACCAATAACCTTGCGCCCATAGACCTTTTTAAATAACCACGACAACGCCATCAACAGAGCCAGCACTGCCGCTAAGGCAGCCACTCCACGTACCGTATCCATCATGCTCATTAGCGATTCAGCTTCCGAATCCGCTCAGTCGGTGTAATGATGTCTGTGACGCGAATACCAAACTTTTCATTAACCACGACGACTTCACCTTGGGCGACGATCGTGCCATTAATTAGCACGTCCATCGGCGCACCCGCCATCCCGTTTAACTCAACGACAGAACCTTGCACTAATTGCAATAAGTCTTTAATCGCAATCCTTGTACGTCCTAATTCAACCGTCATCTGTACCGGAATATCAAGAATGAAATCAATATCATTCGGGGCACTCGTCGCCTTAACCGAAGACGAGAACTCGCTAAAGCCGGGAGGAGCATTCTTAGCCAGCATTCCAGCGGCCTGTTCAGCCTCAGCCTGTTCTTTTAAGGCCTCTGCCCAATCATCAGTTTCAGGAACTTCGCCCTCAGCACCTGCGTTCGCATCAGTTACCATTGTTTTCGCCTTTAACGTACTCTTCCGAATCTGCTTTCAAAAATTTCTCAACCCGCAAAGCATAGTTACCGCCAAAAGTGCCGTAACGACAAGAGATCACAGGAACATTCTCGACACAGACTTGCACTGCTTCATTCAATGCGAGGGGAATCATGTCCCCTACTTTTAACGCGACCAGTTCAGCAATGGTCAGATTCGCATAACCCAAGGTCGCGACAAGTTCAACCTCGGCTGTTTGAATTTCTTTCGTCAACAACCGACCCCAATTTTGACCTGAATCGGCACCATCACCGCTGACCGATGACTTCAATAAATCCCGAATGGGCTCAAAGCTCGAAATCGGAATACACATATGAAAGCTACCCGATGCACCGCCAACTTCAACGCTGAACGACGACGTGACGACGAATTCATTGGGCGTTGCGATGTTAGCAAACTGCGTATTCATCTCAGAACGAATGTATTCGCACTCAATTTTGTATACCGGCGCCCACGCCGATACGTAATTTTCAAACACAATCTCAAGAACACGTTGAATAATTCGATACTCAACCATTGTGAAGTCTCTGCCCTCGATTCGCGTATGAAATCGACCGTCTCCACCAAACATACAATCGACAATTGCAAAGACGAGACTGGGGTCGAAAATAACTAAAGAGGTACCGCGAAAAGGCTTAATCGTTACCAAGTTCAAGTTTGTCGGCACGACAAGATTACGAATGAACTCTCCATACTTGATCACTTGCACCGGACCAACAGTCACTTCGATTGTACGTCTCATAAAGTTAAAAAGTGCAATTCGCATCAAACGAACAAAACGCTCATTAATAATTTCGAGCGTCGGCATACTACCGCGCACAATCCGCTCTTGCGAGCCCATATTGTAGGCAACCACCTCCGCAGAGTTAGCAATGGACTGCTCAACGTTGTCAAAGTCGCTGACGCCTCGCAATAAAGCGTCAACTTCTCCTTGAGATAAAAAGCCTTCTGCCATGATTCTCTTATGTGAACTATTGAATAATGAAGGAGGTAAAAAAGACGCCTAATACCGGCGCATCATCGATCATTTGAGGATACAAACCATTGATTTGCGCCAACATCTGCTCAACCAATTTTTCTTTACCCTCTGTCGTAGACAGCTCACTCGCTCTACTATTAGTCAAAAGCAGCAACACGCGATTACGAACCTGAGGCATTCGCTGTTTGATGGGATCTCCGCTTTTTTCCGATCTCAGCTGAAGACTAATACCAATTTGAAGAAACTGCTGATCCTCGCCCGGAGAGATCTTTAAATTCACTGTAAACGACTCGAGCGCCAAAAAAATCGGTGGCTTTCCAGGCGCTTCTTTTGTTGCGGCATTGGTTGCAGTCGCTGCGCCAGCAGCCGGCTCGGCCGAAGGCGTTCTGATCAGAAAATAATAGACCCCAGCACCGATCCCAGACAGCACAAAGACCACCAATGCGATCAGGATAAATAATTTCTTTTTTGACTTTGGAAGTGGAATTCCTTCAAGATCGTCATCGTCGACTTGAACTGCGGTTGCCATGAAATGTTCTCCTTGAGATTACAAGGATTATGATGCACACCGTATGAATGACAAGTCGAGAATAGACCCTAGATTCTCTGGCAAATGTATCGATTGGCTATATTTTTAACGCCATAACTCATCAGTATTAGACAAACCCCACGTAGTGGGGTCTTCGTGAGAGACGATTTCATCCCGAGCGAGCGCCGAAGACAGGCAGACGATCTCTGGAGCAACGCGAATTCCGGATTTAATTGAATAAAATACCTTGACATCAGGCTTAAGCAAAGAGCGCTTTGACTGTGCCACCACAACCGCCAAACGATCGGATTTGAGACGAACGACCGTTCCTAAGGGATAGATACCCACTGCTTTGACAAATGCTTCAAGCATTGTGGCATCAAATTGTGTCACGCTGCGTTTAAACATTTCTTTGATGGCTTCAGTCGAGCTAATGGCGCGTCGATATGGCCGATCAGATACGAGTGAATCGTACGTAACGCAGATTGCCGCCATTCTTGCCAATTGCGAAATTTCGTCGCCGACCAATTGATCTGGATAGCCCCCACCATCTAAGCGTTCGTGATGATGCAGGCAGACGTCTAACACCGCGTCTGAGAACTGACCGGCTTGCTTCAAGATGTTGTAGCTCTCGATGGGGTGCTGTTTAACCATCTGCAGCTCAGCCTCGGAGAGCGCTGTTTTTTTGAAACGAACCTCGGGCGGGACCGTCATCATTCCTACGTCAAATAGCAAGCCAGCGATACCCGCTTCTTCAACCTGTTCTCTACTCAGCTCAAGTGAGTAGGCCAAAGAGATCATTAATCCCGAAACTGCAACCGAGCGCGAATAGGTGTAATCCATTTCAGACTTCAAACGCGCAATGCTCAGTATCACATCACGATTTCGTTCGAGAGAGTCTATCAGCGTCGACACAATATTTCGCGCATCATCTAACTGAACACCTCGACCAAACTGTGACAAACCGAACATAGAGCTGACCGCTTCACGCGCCTTACCGCATAGCGGGTACGCGAGTCGAATTTCATTTTCAACACTTTCACGCTCAAGGGCCATCGCGTCTTCTGCTCTAAGCTCTTTGGGTGCTGAAACTTCTTCTTCAATCACCTCGGGCGGCGGCTCTACAACGATTGGTGGCGTAATATCTCGCCCTCGATCTGTATTGATCCACAAACTCGGGATTCCGCTTTTACGTATGGTCTGAAGATCTTTCAACTCAGTCAATAAAAACGACTGTTTCCAGAAAGGACGTTCAATCCATGAGCCTGGAAAGCGCTCTACCCACATTCCGGTGGTGAGCTCTTGAATTTTTATTTTCTTGATCATCTACTAGAACACCCTCAACTTAAACCATCGTGTATCAGACAAATCAACACAACAAAACACTACATCATCAGACGTGACCTACCGGTCAGTGAGTGGTGACTGCATTCTAAATACAAACCAACAAGATGTACATCAAATTCATTAACTCAGAATATCTTTATTAATTTCAGTCATCGTCGTGTTACCAAGCACCAACCCTCTTTGTGCCATCATTTCATTTAAAAGCGGTAAGCCTTCCGCCAATGCTTGCCGAACCTTCGGATCATTCGAACTAAAGGTCGCGTGTGCAATATTGTTTTGCATTTTCACGCTGACATGCAAAGGCCCCAGATTAGGCGGATTAAGCGTCAACGTTGCCGCTTGCTGGCCTACTCCAAACATCCACACAATCTTTTGCCGTATCTCGCGACCCCACTGTTCAGTACCCACATAACTTTGTATCGCAACATTGACAGCCGATTTCGGCGCCTCACGAGGATGATCAAGCGACATTAACATTAGCTTAGCATTCGATTGCTCAGGGACGCTCACAATGCCTCCCTCGCTTGCTGCACGATCGTCCTGCGCACCCGATACGTCCGAATCCTGCAACTTAGCGCGAGCAGCCGCTTCTTTGTTCAAGCGAACATCTTGAGACGAGGTCTCGATACTCTGTTTAGTCTCTGAAAACTCAGAATTATTGTCGGTCTGCTCGCGTAGCAAGCGGTTGACGGACACGTCTGACGCGCTTTCGCCAGAGGGCGTCTCCACCATCATCACACCGTCCGCATCGATTAAGCGATTTTGCGCGTTCAGGCGTGGAGCAAAATATTGTGCGCCTAATACGTTAACGCCTTGATATTCGCCCTGTTTAAGCAAGACTTTTGGCTGAGTCGCCCCCGCCGCCTGGTTTGTCTGATGAAACTCACGAGAAGCCGCTACCGTGACCGCAGATGACCTGGCCGATTCTACTTGATGAGCACTCATCCTTGGTTGCGCAGCACTTGAGTATCTTGCCTCAGAGTTTCTTGCACGATTTTGCTGTGCAATCGAAGACTGGCTTTTCTCAATGGTTTGCATCAGCATTGATTGAAAACCCGATTTTTTTAAACTAGCCATACTCAGCGACTGCTCAAGCGAAGCCCCAGGTTGGCTTGTCGTTGCCGTACGCTCACGAATTTTTGACTGCTCTGAAATCGTCATTGCATACTCTTCTTTTTCGAATTGACTGCAGTTCTAGAATTGACAAATTCATCAGTCAGTTTCTGATCCCTCTTATTCTCTTGAATCATCAGACGATGTGCTTCCTGCTCAGTCAAAACCTGATAGGATAATTTTTTGCGTTCACATTCTTGCCATTGAACACGCTTATCCTGCACAATCAATTCAGTCCTATCTACAAGCTGTTGTTGGGCCAAAATGATTTGATCTAAATTTTTTAAAAAATCCCGAAAATTTAATAAATCGCGCGTTTGTATACCATCCGCTAATACAGACACGTGTTGAGCCATATACTCTGCGCGATACGTCTCTAACATTTGAACTTGCTCTTTAGCTTTCACGCACTGATCGCTGCTAATTGCCAATTCGGTGGCCGCTTTCTCACAAGCACGCTTAGCCAATGCATGAAGCGTATGAATCGCTGACTCGGCGTGCGGCATATTCTGAGCTCCTGTGTAATGGCCTTAACGTGGGCTTTCTGGAAAAATGGATCTTAATTGCTCAAGGCTACTGCTCGCCGTCACTTTCTGTGACCAATCTTGTTGCAAGAATGCCTCGATCACCGCCCGTTTACTGATGGCCTCATCCAGAATAGGGTCACTTCCCGCGGAATACGCGCCAACGTTAATGAGGTCAAGATTTCGGGCATAACGTGAATTCAACTGTTTCAGGCGTCTGGCATAACTTTGATGCTCAGGAGATACGATTGCATTCATGGCTCGACTAATTGACTGTTCGATATCGATCGCAGGGTAGTGACCCGCCTCAGCCAAGCGACGATCAAGCACAATATGGCCATCCAAAATTGCACGTGCCGAATCAGCAATTGGATCTTGCTGATCATCTCCTTCCGTCAACACGGTATAAAAGCCCGTGATCGAGCCTCCACCCGAGTCTCCATTGCCCGCGCGTTCAACTAAGACGGGGAGTTTTGCAAAAACAGAGGGAGGATAACCTTTCGTCGCGGGCGGCTCGCCAATTGCCAATGCAATTTCACGTTGAGCCATGGCATACCGCGTCAGTGAATCCATAATTAACAGAACATGTTTGCCCTGATCACGAAAATATTCAGCGATGGTGCAGGCGTATCGAGCTCCTTGTAATCGCATTAACGCCGGCGCATCCGCAGGAGCCGCGATCACGACTGATTTTTTTAAAGTCTCGTCTCCCAAAATCTGTTCAATAAACTCTTTAACCTCTCGGCCTCGCTCGCCGATCAGTCCAACCACAATCACCTCAGCCTCGGTATAGCGCGCCATCATTCCGAGCAAAACACTCTTACCGACACCAGAACCAGCAAAAACCCCGATTCTTTGACCACGACCTACCGTCAACATGCTGTTCACTGCGCGTACACCGACGTCTAAAATCGTATCAATCGGTGCTCGCATTAATGGATTCACCGGCACGCCGTTCAAGGATCCATACTTCTTTGCCTTCAGCGGCCCTAAGAGATCGAGCGGTTGTCCACCGGCGTCTAGCACTCGGCCTAACAACTCGTCGCCCACCGGCAGCTTGCCCACATCAGCGGTCGACTGGCTATTTTGTACATCCTTTTGGCTTGAGCCAGGCAGACCATTCCTGGGCATGCGCACGTAAATCTTTGAACTGGGCCCGATACCATCTGTGGCGCCTTGCGGCATGAGCAACAGTTTCCCCTGCTCGAATCCTACAACTTCGGCCTCAACAATCTGCGCCTTCGGCAGGGGAATAAAACACAGACTACCGATCGGCAAATGCAGCCCGGCAGCCTCGATAACTAAACCGGTTACCCGCGTCACTCGCCCAGCAAGCTGAACGGTTTGAGTCTCTGCCAACACGCGTTGCACGTCTGACTTAAACTGCAACCAGCGCAACTGCATGTCACTTTCAGCCCAAGGGTCTAAGTCAATCGCCTCTCTAGCCGCCAAATGCAAAGTGTCGTAGTCAATCCTCATTTGACTCCCCTTCTAGCCACTGATCTGAATAACCAAGACTTTGGCAAATCAAACCCCATCTCGTCGCGTTGGTCGCATCAATTAAGTTTGTCTCGGAGTCTAAAAAACAACTACCTCGCTCTAGACTTGGATCTGCAACCACATGGCACACCCCCTCAAAACTCTCTTTCATATAGCGCGTAACAAGCATCTCATCCTCTGGATGAACCGATAACTTGATCGGCATCTGAATGGATGGCAGTCTGCTCAACGCCTGTCTGATGACAGGCAAAACTACGTCTCGATTGACACGAATCTCTGCTTTGACCATTGTCTTTGAGATTTCAAGCGCAAGCGACAGCATTTCTTCTGAGGTTCGATCGGCATGCTGCGCAATTGCAGCCTTAAATCCTGCAGCGAGCTGATGCATTGATCGCTTCAATTCAGTTAATTCTTCATGCACCACCCTCATCACATTTTCTTTCGCCTCGCGCTCACCCTTGACGTAGCCTTTCTGATACGCCTTTGCATAAATCATTTTTAATTGTTCAGACGATACCTGCTGAGGCGCATTTGCACTCACCTTTGACTTATGCTCTTCATATAAGTCTGAAAAAACAGATTTATTATTTTTTTGAGCGAGTTGTGCCATGATGGCGTTATCAGATATATTGTTCATCGTCTTCTTTATGCCCAAGCTCAATCAAGCCATCTTCTGACATTTTCCGCACAGTCTGCAAGATCTGCTTTTGCGTGGCTTCAACCTCAGACAACTTCACTGGCCCTCGACTTTCCAGATCCTCTTTCAGCATTTCCGCAGCACGCGTAGACATATTTTTATAAATCTTTGCTCGCATTTGTTCTGTTGCGCCTTTCAACGCAATGACCAGTTGCTCAGAGGGGATGTCTCGCAATATCAGCTGGATGCTGCCGTCTTCAATCGAAGCAATATCTTCAAAAATAAACATTGAATCAAGAATCTTTTGCGCCATCACCTCGTCATAGGTTTTTAGACTTTCGATGACTCCCGTCTCGTTATCACCGGACATGTAGTTCATGATTTCAGCCGCCGCGCGGGTACCGCCCAGACTTTTGCTTTTGACGCTATCCTTGCTTGATAACAGCAATTTGGTCAGCACCTCGTTGAGTTCTTTGAGTGCAAGCGGTTTTACAGAATCCAGTGTAGCGATTCGCAGCATCGTGTCTTGGCGCAAACGCGGTGAAAAAAATCCTAAAACATCCGAGGCCTGACTGGGCTCAATATGTACCAAAATTGTTGCGATGATTTGAGGGTGCTCATTGCGCACAAGGTCGGCAATTGTTGAGGGGTCCATCCACCGCAGACTATCAAGACCTCCTGCTTCGCGACCACTCAGGATGCGTTCAAGCAGATTCGAAGCAACATCCTCACCCAGAGCCTTATTTAATACCGATTTAATAAACTCGTCAGAGTCGTTACCAATAAAAGACTGGTGACTGGTTGATTCATTCAATTGTTCAAGAGCATTTTCAATCTGCGAGTGATCAACGCTTACTAGATTGGCCATCGTCGCGCCGATTCTTTGCACCTCGCGTGGCGCAAGGTACTTCATCACCTCAGCCGCCTCATCCTCGCCTAGCGCAAGAAGAAGCACTGCAGCCCGCATTGTTCCATCATCCTTCATTGGCGTTATTTACCCAAGAGGTCACTACACTCGCAATTGCTTTAGGATTCTGCTTCGCCAATTGCTTTGCCTGTGTCAAATTCTGTGCATACTTCGTTTCAGGCAGAGGCGTCGGGACCCGAACATCGGTCGGGCCAGTCGCCGCAAGCGGATACTCCTCTCGTTCCAATACATCTGGGCGGTTTGCGGCTGCCAACAGTTTCGTCACCATCGGTTTGAGTGCGCGTTGATACAAAAAGAACAAACCCAAAATACCGAGCAGTAGTTTTCCACCACTTTTTACAGCTTCAATATATTCGGTGTTTTTCCAAATAGGAATTTCAGCTAATTCTTCTGTTACAACCGGAGCAAAGGGCGTATTCACCACGCTGAGTGAATCGCCACGCGTTTCGTTAAAACCCATTGCTTGCTTGGCCAACTCATTAATTTGCTTTTTTTCATCTTCATTTAAAGGTCTAAAAACAATCTTGTTGGTTTTATCAAGCTCTTGTTTTTCATTCACTACGACCGCCACGCTAATGCGCTTGATACCCCCCGTACTTTTTTGGGTATATCGAACCGTCTTATCAACCTCATAGTTCACTGTCGTATTCTTAGAGCCCGGGCTTGCGCCAGCAGCATTCGGTGCCACTCCGCCCACTGTTGCATTAGGATCGGTATTTAACGGAGCCGTCGCATTTTGCCCAGGCTGATTGGTGATCGCACCCGGAATGCCAGAAGCATTCGCGCCTGCCGCAGAAGCCGACTCATTAATTTGCTGACTTCGCACAACCGCTACGTCAGGATTTTTATTGGGTTTATAAATTTCTTCCGCTTGTTCTTGCGAGGCGAAGTCGATCTCAACACTTGCCTGCGCATGTACATTTTTCACGCCGACCAAGGGTGTAATGATCGACTCAACACGCATGGCGATACTTTTTTGCATTTCTTCGATATATTTAATTTGACTGGCATCTAACTGATTCGAATTCGGTTTCTTAGTCGTGTCTGAAAGTAGATTGCCATTTTGGTCAACAATCGACACGTTTGCGGTCGTCAAGCCCGCCACGCTACTTGCCATTAAATGCAGAATGGCGCTGACCTGCTGAGGCTCAAGCGTTCTGCCAGCCTGCAGTTTCACTAATACCGAGGCCGAGGGCTTCTGTTGATCCCTGACAAAAACCGTTGATTTCGGTATGGCTAAATGCACACGCGCATTCTCAACGACAGAAATGGCTTGAATACTGCGCTCTAACTCACCCACCAAGGCGCGCTGATAATTGACCTGTTCAACAAACTGAGAAACACCAAACCCTTGTTTTTCCATGAGTTCGAAACCAACATTGCCCCCTTTGGGCAATCCCATTGAAGCCAGTT
>CAIYCP010000692.1 GCA_903924715.1 uncultured beta proteobacterium | reverse complement strand
CTACGTGCTGAGTTCAATGATTCGAAACCAACCGATTCCACTTCTACACACTCACTACACACGCCCTTACTGCTAGATATCCACGACCCTGAGTTAGCCCGCGCCATCTCTTCACTGAGCGCGGCACCCATCACAAACAGCGAGCGCACCGGCCCCCTGCTGCCCGCGCACCTCGCCTACCTCATCTACACCTCGGGCAGTACCGGTAAACCAAAAGGTGTTGCGCTCTCGCACAGCGCAATGATGAACTACATCAACTGGGCGTTGGACACCTACAAGTTGAGCGCAGGCAATGGCGCTCCACTCAATACTTCGGTGGCTTTTGATGCCACCATCACGAGTCTCTGGCTGCCTTTACTGAGCGGCTCGACCGTACATGTTTTACCCAAGCAGAACGAGATTGAAGTGCTCGCCTCACACCTGACCGAGCACGCGGCGTTTTCTCTAGTCAAACTCACGCCTGCTCATCTGGACATCCTCAAGCAAATTCTCAAACCCGAAACACTTGAAAATCAAACCAGAGCATTTGTAATCGGTGGTGAGCAACTAAACGCAAGCACCATTCAGTTCTGGCGCGATCATGCGCCCAATACACGACTAATCAATGAGTACGGCCCAACCGAAACGGTCGTTGGTTGTGCAATATACGAGGTCAATCAAGATACTTCTACAGATACGGCGATCCCTATCGGTTGGCCTATCTTTAATACCCAGCTCTATGTGCTCGACCCAAATCTGGAACTCGTACCGAGTGGTGTAGTAGGAGAGCTTTATATCGCTGGTGCTGGACTGGCCCGCGGATATCTTGGTAAACCCGCTCTGACAGCCGAACGTTTCGTTGCCTGCCCGTTTACCTTAAACACAACAAGTACAGATACTAGCAGCTTACGTATGTACCGCACAGGCGACCTGGCGCGTCGACGTCATGATGGCGCACTCGAGTATCTCGGACGCGGCGATGATCAAGTCAAAATTCGTGGCTATCGAATAGAACTTGGTGAAATCGAAAGTTCGTTACAGAGTGCTTTCCCAGATTACTTTACGCAGTTAACCGTGGTAGCGCGTAACCGATCAGATCGCACTGACATTGCGTCTAAAGATCTGCAGTTAGTCGCCTATTTTGCAAGACAGTCAGGCAGCAATCCTTTTGATCAAAATACATTGCGACAAACCTTGCTCACCTCACTGCCTGAGCATATGGTGCCTTCAGCGTTTGTAGAACTTGATAGCTTACCGCTAACCACAAACGGCAAAGTAGATCGACGCTCTCTACCAGCACCTGACTTTTCGGCTCTCAGTTCTAGCTATCAGCCGCCAGTCAGCGTTACCGAAATTCTATTGTGCCAAATTTTTGAAGAGGTGACTGGCACCACTCCAGTAGGCATAAAGGATCATTTTTTCGCAATTGGTGGTCACTCACTATTAGCGATGCGTGTCATTGCGATGCTTAGAAATAGCATCCATATTGATCTACCACTTCGGTCTATATTCCAGACGCCGACGGTCGAATCACTTGCACAAGTGATCGATCAAATGGACGTGGATCAAAGCGTGAGCTTAATAGAAGGCTTGGGTCAGATCGATCACGATCTGGTCACGATATCGTTTGGACAACGCAGGCTCTGGACACTGGATAAATTAACGGGACCCTCAGCTGCCTACAACATACCGATTGGAATTCGTCTTGAAGGAGAATTCAACATCTCCGCATTCAAGCAATCTCTGCGCTACCTGATGGAACGTCATCAAACTCTGCGTACACGAATCATTCAAGATCAAAATGGTCAAACCGTAGGTCAGGTTAGAACAACACCTGAGCTCAACGAGATCCTTGATTTGGTCGATCTCTCAGACAAACCACTGCAAATCGCAGAGGAGCAAGGCCAGCGACTCGTCAAAGAACATGCATCACGCTACTTTGATATTGAAAATGATGCGCCAATCAGAGCATTGATTGTTAAGCTTAACGCGCACACACATATTCTGTTGGTCACGCTTCATCATCACGCAAGTGACGGACTATCAGTCAACATTTTTGCTCGGGAAATTTCAAGCACTTACTCTTCGTTCGTTCGTTCTGCGCAACCAGCATTACCACCGCTACCCGTCCAGTACGCAGACTGGGCTGCCTGGCAGCAAGCCCGTTTAGGTATACAAGACGAGATTAAAACTAACTCGCAAAGCATTCTTGCTGGACAACTGGCCAGAGCGAGATCTCGTTTAGGTGATTCACCCGACTTGTTAACACTGCCAACAGACTTTGTGCGTCGTGCGGACCGCGAACACCGCGCAGCATCGGAAACTGTTTATTTTTCTAGCAATATTGTTAGGAAACTTGAGCAATTAGCTCAACGCAGCAATACCACCCTGTTTAGTGTGATGGTCGCCGCATACGGCGCAACACTGAGCCGTCTAAGCGGTCAAACGAACGTTGTGATTGGTTCGCCCTCAAGCGGACGAAACAGAATCGAGACTGAAAACCTGATTGGTTTCATGGTCAATACATTAGTCATCCCCTTGTCAATAGATGAAAACTGTAATGGATTTCAGTTAATTGAGCGAGCTCGACTAAGCGTCGAGGATGCCTTAGTCGATCAAGAGCTCCCATTTGAAAAGCTGGTAGACGAGCTTGGCGTTGCACGCTCTCTTTCGCATACCCCTATTTTTCAGGCAATGCTTGCTTTACAGATGCAAGGTGACGAAACTTTTTCATTTGAAGGCTTACAACATCAAGTCATACCATTGAGCGCTAATCAGACAAAATTTGATTTAACGCTGGATTTGTCAAAAACTAATGATGGTAGCTTGCAAGGCATTCTTGAATACGATGCAGACTTATTCACAGAAAGCACCATTCGCTCGTGGCTCAAAGCGCTCCAGTACGTTACCGAAGGGCTGATTGACAATCCTGTCGTACCTCTCCAAACAATTTCGATGATTGATGATGTTCGTCGAAGAGAATTAGTAGAGATTGCTAAGGGGTCTACATTTGAACAACCCAGTGAAGACCTCACGCTCGTTGCGTTATTCGAGCGTCAGGTTCAACGCTCGCCAGAGGCTTGCGCCCTGCGCTTTGAAGACCAAACGGTCTCTTACGCAGAACTCGATCAGGCCGCCAACCGCTTAGCGCGCCACCTGATCGCCCAACGCATTGGACCGGATCAGATCGTTGGGCTCTTTCTT
>CAIYCP010000691.1 GCA_903924715.1 uncultured beta proteobacterium | reverse complement strand
TGATCGAATCAGACCAACGTCCAACCACCCCTGCACGCTCGACCGGATCAATCACCTCAAGAGGCTCAGTGCGCAGCAACTTATCTTCAAGCATCAAGCTAAGCGTGCCAACTTTTTGGCCCTGCGCCAGCGGCGCAAATAATGGATCTGGCCGCTTAGCCACGGGCTTCACATCGCCCGCCTTGCCGCGCGGCACGGTGACCCACAAAGGCTCAGCGACACCGAGCTTGGTATTTTCGGTTTTACCTTGCCACACACGTGCCTCGACCGCAGCCTGAGCTTTATCAAAAATTTTGATCGTTTCAAAATTTTGAAAAGTCCAGTTTAAAAGTTTAAGACTTTCTTCTGCACGCGTCGCCATGCTATCCGAACCGACCAGCACAGTAATCACTCGACGATCGCCGCGCTTAGCCGTTGCCACCAGGCAATAACCCGCCCCTTCGGTGTGCCCTGTTTTCATGCCATCGACTGAAGGATCCGCCCATAACAACCGATTGCGATTAGGTTGCTTAATCTTGTTGTAGGTGAACTCGCGCATGGAGTAATACGGAAAATATTCAGGATGATCATTGATCATGCGGCGTGATAATAAAGCCAGATCGCGAACCGTACTGACATGCTGCGGGTCAGGTAAGCCAGCCGCGTTCATAAACTTGGTATTCGTCATGCCGAGGCGTTGAGCCTCTTCGTTCATCAGCGCCACAAACGAATCTTCAGTACCCGAGATGGCCTCGGCCAAGGCAACCGAAGCATCATTGCCTGATTGAATGATGACACCTTTGATAAGTTCATCGATCGTGACAGGCTTACGCGGTTCAATAAACATGCGCGAACCGCGCGTTTTCCAGGCTGCTTGGGACACATTGGCTTGTTGATCAAGCGTTAAACGATTTTCTTTGAGCGCAGTAAAGGCCAGATATGCCGTCATAATTTTAGTCAGTGAAGCTGGCTCAATTTTTTGATCGGCGTTTGATGACGACACCACCTGACCGCTCGTCACATCAAGTGTGATCCAGGCCTTAGCGGCAATGGCGGGAGCAGGCACGCTGGATAGTTCACCCACTTGAATTGGGGTGAGCGAAGGTGGAGTGGCTGCAGCGATCGCGGCAGCGGAAGGCGCTGCCGCCTTTGGGTCAGGCTTGGCGCTGGCCTTTGGGTCGACCTTTGGCTTAGCCTTAGGGTCTGGCTTTGCATCGGCCTTAGGAACTACCTTAGGATCTACCTTGGCATCGGCGGGTTGATCTGTTTTAGCCGTTGCACTCGTTGAGGCCTGGGCCAACGCAGCAGTCGGGGTATACAGTGTGGCTGCACTGAGCAAAATCACCGCAGCGATCGACACAAAACGTGCAAGGGATTGCAGAGCAGAAATCGGTGAGTTGATCATCAAGAAGCAGCCGCCAAGTAAAGCACTCATTATAGGCAATCCACTATCGTCTGTGGCGTTTCTGAACATCTTGAAACACTTTACAACGCGTGCAAACGCGTTTGTACCAGCTGGCGCAAAATCAAAAGTTTTCCGTGAAAAAAGTGCCCTGCCTCTGGGATGACCACAACTGGCATCCCAAGGGGCCGCGCCCAATCCATGACCGCAGCCAGCGGCACCGTGTC
>CAIYCP010000690.1 GCA_903924715.1 uncultured beta proteobacterium | reverse complement strand
CCGCCAACGTCAAAGCCGAGCACATTCCATTCCAGGGTGTCACCCCAGCGATGAACGCCTTGCTAGGCGGACAAGTCCAATTCTATTTCGGAGGGACAACGACAGCCCTACAGCATCTGCAAACGGGAGGGCTCAAGGCACTTGCGATCACTGGCGATGCCATTAACGCACTCGTCCCAACGGTGCCGACCTTTATATCCCGTGGAATCAAGGGCGTTGAGGCGGACTCTTATTGGGGTATTTATGTGTCCGCAAAAACGTCTGATGGTGTTGTTTCAGTTTTAAATAAGGCGTTTGTGGCGGCGCTGCGTGATCCATCGGTTGTCAAACGAGCAGAAGAGTTAGGCCTTAATTTAATTGGTAATTCGCCGCGTGAGCACGACGCTCAAATTTCATCGATGATCAACAATTGGGGCGTCGTCATCAAAAGCGCCGGCATACAAGTCAATTAAGGAGCTAGCATGAATCGCTCGTTTCAGCGCAATGGTCTTAACTTTAATTACTTCGTAGACGACTTTACAGATCCGTGGGTGAAACCCGCCACCATTTTTATGCTGCATGGCGCGATGGCTAACGCACAACGATTTCGCTCGTGGGTTCCACCGCTTTGTCGAGACTATCGTGTTGTCAGAATGGACATGCGCGGACACGGCAAGTCTGAGGTGCCCTCTGCAGATCAGCCACTCAGCTTGTCCGTTCTAGTGGACGATGTGCTTGCATTGATGGACCATCTGGAGACAGAGTCTGTTCACTTCGTTGGAAACTCTGCGGGAGGCTATGTCGGGCAACATTTGGCCATTCAACACCCAAACCGCATCAAAACTCTTGCGCTTTTCGGCTCAGCGCCAGGGCTAAAAAATAGTCAGGCCTTGACCTGGTTGCCCATGGTTGCGAAAGTCGGCTTACGGCAATTCTTGGCCGACACTATCGACGATCGCTTTCCGCCTCACCTGCATGGCACGCCCCAGGCCGAAGAGTTTCTTGACGCCCTCAGCCAAAATGACATCCCCTTCATTGGTCGATTTATCGAACACATGGCTACACAAGAATGGGCCGACCAGGTACACAACATACAATGCCCGACCTTGGTTGTGGTGCCAGGTGCTGGGCGAATCGGCTCGGCAGATGTCTACCAACCGATGCGAGCTAAGCTGCCTAGGGGTGAAGTGTTGACATACGATGGCGAGCGGCACAGCATTTGTGAATATCTGGCAGATCGCTGCGTTGCAGATCTTCGGAGTTTTTTAGTGCGTCACCCATGAGCTAACCGCCGTCACGGACGTTGAGCTACCACGCGTTGGATCAGTTATGCCTCAACCAAATGAAGCTCAACCCTCATACCCAATGCCGCAGCGTATTTTCTGAGCGTGCTTAAACTCGGAGAGTGTTTGCCCGTCGCGAGAGCGCTTTCTAACCTAGCGATCGCGGGGGCATGGGTGCCCATACGCTTTGCTATTTGTGCTTGAGACAAGCCCGCTTGCTTTCTGGCAGCAAGAATCTCGTCAAGAATTGCGAACTCTTCGCGATTGAGCTTATCTACCTCAGCCTTCACGGCTGGATTCTTGAGCATCTTTTTGACCATCTGCGCATGTGTCAAAGGTTGGGTCAGTTTTGTTGTCATTGCTTTGTTTACTCAAATAATCTACCGCTAAACCATCGCGCGGGGGTAAAGCCGCTTCACAGCAACTAACCCTT
>CAIYCP010000689.1 GCA_903924715.1 uncultured beta proteobacterium | reverse complement strand
TTTTTCACCTTCGGGGCCCGTGGCACGCAGGCTTTCAATGTATTGTTCGCGACGCAGGTTTTCGCGAATCGAGACGTACTCCATCTCAGGCGTAATGATGCCGCGACGGGCATAGTACATTTGCGACACGTTGGCGCCTGCTTTGGCACGGCGTGGGTGACGTTGCAAGTTAAAACGCATGGCGGTTAGCTTTGGGTCAACTAAACGTTCTTGACCATAAGTGCTACTTGGGCCAGCAAGCAATTCTGTGTCGCCGCGCTCTTCAATCCAAGCCCGACGCATCTCGGGCAAGCCACGGCGGATATCAATTTTGACCTCTGGGTCAGTGTAGGGGCCGCTGCAGTCATAGACCGTTAACGGCGGATTTTTTTCACCACCAAACGAGGTCGAGGTGTCTTCTTGTTCGATCTCGCGAAAGGGCACGCGTATATCTGGACGCGAACCGATCTCGTAGACTTTGCGTGACTTAGGCAAGGGCGCAACCGCGGCCGCATCAACTTCGGCGGTGGCGGCTAAAAATTTTGGAATGGCATTCATGGAAAGGCTCCGCTTTTTTAATTGGAGCCGAATCGGGATGGATTCCGACGTGATCGGAACGCGCTCCCAGCTTCGGCATTATCCGTACTGGTACGAAGGGACTCTCTCAACCTGGCAACTTACCAAGTACCCCCGCATAATGAGTTGAAGTATAGGATGTCTTTGAGAATTTGACACCTTCCCCCTGCGCTCGAAAGGGGGATCTGTTACAGGATAATCAAATTGTCGCGGTGCATCAATTCGCTTTCGGGCATGCTGCCCAAGATGTCGGCGATTTGGGTCGAGGCTTGACCCATGATGCGACGGGTGTCCGACGAGGAGTAATTGACCAGGCCACGGGCGCATTCTTTGCCCTTGGCGTCGACACAGGCCACTACATCACCCGGTTCAAACTCACCCTCAACGGCACGCACGCCGACGGGCAGCAGACTTTTGCCCTCGAGGACCAGAGCCTTGATCGCGCCGGCGTCGAGCACCAGCTTGCCACGAAGACGCAGATGATCCGCCATCCACTGTTTGCGAGCTGAAAGCACGGGGAGTTCAGCTCTGAGTTCAGAGCCAATGCATTCACCTTGTGCCAAGCGCACTAGCACGTTGGGTTCGCGCCCCGAGGCGATTACGGTGTGCGCACCGCTGCGTGCGGCACGCTTGGCGGCCAGAATTTTTGTCAGCATGCCACCTTTGCCGAGTCCGCCACCTTCGCTGCCCGCCATGGCTTCTAACGAGGAGTCACCCGCCAAACCATGCGCGACAAATAAGGCGTCAGGATTTTTGCGTGGATCCGAATCGTATAAGCCACGCTGATCTGTCAGGATCACTAACGCATCGGCCTCGATCAGATTGGTGACCAAGGCGCCCAGGGTATCGTTATCACCCACTGCAATTTCTTCTGTCGCGACCGTGTCGTTTTCGTTGACGATCGGCACAACACCCAAGCGCAGCAAGGCAAACAACGTTGAGCGCGCGTTGAGATACCGTTGCCGGTTAGACAGATCTTCGTGCGTCAGTAAAATTTGTGCGGTTCGTAGGTTGTGTTTCGCAAAGGCAACTTCGTAGGCCTGTGCCAATCCCATTTGGCCCACAGCCGCAGCCGCCTGAAGCTCATGCATCAGTGTCGGGCGTTTGGTCCAGTTCAGGCGTGCCATCCCTTCGGCAATCGCACCACTTGAGACCAGCACCACTTGCTTGCCTTGAGTTCGTAGCGCAGCGATCTGACCGGCCCAATGTGCAACCGCTTCACGATCGATACCCCGCCCATCATTGGTGACGAGCGATGAGCCCACCTTGGCGACGAGCCGTGAGGCAGTCGCAATCACCGAAGTCGTTTGAGGGGTCGCAGTCATAGCAGACAGTTTTATTCTTTTGGCTCAGCAGGCCGAGATTCGGCCGTGCTGCGGGTTTCGTCAAAACGCGGATCTTCAGCGACAAAGGTGCCGTCGGCAAGGTCTTCAGCGATGTTGTCTTCTTGGCGATATGCATCAATTGCATTTTGTAGATCCCAAATAAGCTGTTGGGTGCCATCACCTGACAACGCTGAGATCGCAAAGACGGGGCCTTTCCAGCCATATTCTTTACAGAAGCGTTTTTTGACTGCAGCCGGGTCGTTCACGACATCAAGCTTATTGAGCACCAGCCAGCGCGGCTTGTTGTACAGCGCTTCGTCGTATAGACGAAGTTCTTCAACGATTGCGCGCGCTTCGCCCACAGCACGCGCCACGGCATCTTCGTCTGGGTCGTGCGACGACACATCCACCAGATGTAGCAAGATGCGCGTGCGGGTCAGATGACGCAAGAACAAATGCCCCAAGCCGGCACCTTCAGAGGCGCCTTCGATTAAGCCCGGGATATCCGCCACAACAAAGCTACGTGCTTCTGAGGTGCGTACGACCCCCAAGTTCGGATGTAGCGTTGTAAAGGGGTAATCGGCAATCTTGGGGCGCGCATTTGAGATGCGGCTGATCAGCGTCGATTTGCCCGCGTTAGGCATGCCGAGCAAGCCCACATCGGCCAGCACTTTGAGCTCGAGACGCAAGCGGCGCTGCTCGCCCTCTTTGCCGGGAGTCCACTGTTTAGGCGCGCGGTTCACGCTTGATTTGAAATGCAGATTACCCAAGCCACCTTCGCCGCCTGCGGCTAAGGTGACCTGCTGAGCGTGACGGCTCAGGTCAAAGAGTTCTTCGCCGGTTTCGGCGTCATAAATAATTGTGCCCACAGGTACGCGCAACGTAATGTTGGCAGCGGCCGCACCGTACTGATCTGAGCCACGACCATGCTCACCACCTTTCGCAAGGTGTTTGCGCGCATAACGGTAATCAATCAAGGTGTTGATATTGCGGTCGGCAATGGCAAACACCGAGCCGCCGCGACCGCCATCACCACCGTCGGGTCCGCCCTTTGGGATGAACTTTTCGCGGCGAAAACTGTGCGCGCCATTTCCGCCTTTACCGGCAATGACTTCAATGGTGGCTTCGTCGACGAATTTCATAAGAGAATGGTACCGTGAAAAGAAAAAGCCCTGCCGCTTGCGACAGGGCTTTTAGAACTAAAAAGCAGCTTACTCAGCCGAAACGATCGAAACCGTTGACTTGTTGAGCTTGCCTTGAACCGAAAATTTGACGTGACCGTCAATCAGCGCATACAGAGTGTGGTCTTTACCCAAACCCACGTTTGTGCCGGGATGAAACGTTGTACCGCGCTGACGCACGATAATTGAACCGGCCGGAATCAGTTCGCCGCCGTAGGCTTTAACGCCCAGGCGTTTCGATTCTGAGTCACGACCGTTGCGCGTCGAGCCGCCGCCTTTTTTCTGTGCCATGTTTGTTCCTAGATTTAGCTGAGATTTAAGAGGACAATGCAGCGCTTAAGCTGTGATGTCGCCGATTAAAATCTCAGTGTAGTTTTGACGGTGGCCTTGATGCTTTTGGTAATGCTTGCGACGACGCATCTTGAAGATCGTGACCTTATCATGGCGTCCTTGCGCAAGAACCGTTGCCTTGACCAGAGCGCCAGCCACAAGCGGAGTACCAACCTTAAGTTGGTCGCCTTCGCCTACGGACAACACCTGATCCAGCGTGATTTCTTGCCCAATGTCTGCCGGTATCTGTTCTATTTTAAGTTTTTCACCAGAAGCAATGCGATACTGCTTGCCTCCAGTTTTTATGACCGCGTACATGGGTTAACCTCGTGTTTTAGTGCAATTGGAATCCCGGCTAAAGTAGCCGAGCCCGAAATAATAGCGCGTAACCACTTGAAAGTCAAAAGAAAGTCTGTGCAAAAGATCTCTGACCTGCTCGCCCCCGTTGCTCGGGATATGGATGCCGTTGATGCCGTGATCCGGTCTCGGCTTGATTCGGACGTAGTTTTAATCCGAACAATCGGCGATTACATCATTGGGGCTGGGGGTAAACGGATGCGCCCGGCCATGTTGCTGTTGGTGGCACAGGCGCTTGGTTATCAGGGCGGCCACCACCATTTGATGGCCGCGGTGGTTGAATTTATCCATACGGCCACCCTTTTACATGACGATGTGGTCGATGAGTCGGCCCTCAGGCGCGGTCGCAGCACGGCCAATGCGGTCTTTGGTAATGCCGCCAGTGTTTTAGTGGGTGATTACTTGTATTCGCGGGCATTTGAGATGATGGTTGACGTCGACAGCATGCCCATCATGAAAATCATGTCTGGCGCCACCACAGTGATCGCCGAAGGCGAGGTGTTGCAGTTGCTCAATGTGCACGATCCCGATGTCTCTGAAGCGCGTTATTTACAGGTGGTTCGGTTTAAAACTGCCAAGCTTTTTGAGGCTGCCGCTGAAGCGGGGGCGGTGCTGGCCGGGGCAAACGCAACCCAGCGAGAGGCTGCCGCCGCCTACGGGCGACACATTGGCACCGCTTTTCAGCTCGTGGATGATGTACTAGATTATAGCGGGGATGTGAATGCACTGGGTAAAAACGTCGGTGATGATTTGCGCGAAGGCAAGCCGACTTTGCCGCTCATTCGAGTCCTTGAAGTGGGCACTGACTTACAGAAAAAACTAGTGCGGCAGGCGATTGAGCACGGCGAGGCCGATTTTGATGCAGTTGCGCAAGCGATACATGACACCGGCGCCCTTGAACATGCACAGCGGTGTGCCGTGGCTGAGGCTGACCTGGCCTGCGAAGCGCTCGAAGCGTTTCCGGCGTCAGCCGCGCGCGAGGCCTTGCTTAACTTTTGCGCCTTCGCGGTTGGGCGCGACCGGTGAGGTGAGGTCGCTGCGCTTAGAAGCTTCGCATGTATCTAAAGGCGAGCACACGGGTTTGCTCAAAGCCGTTGACCGTTTCCATGTCTCGACCGTACTGCAATAGCCAAAGCCACGACTACCTTATTACAATAGTTCTACCGCAATCGTTTACTGGCGGTAACTTTCGACTCAAAGGGTACAAGATCAATCCGTCTATCTTAAGCAAAGCTCTCCTCCAGGGCGCATCACGCTTTTTGACGGGCTGGATGCCTTTTGTCGCCTTAACACTTGGGCTGACCTTCTTGGTACTGTTTCAGGGTTGGCGCTCTTATCAAGCGGAAACCGAGTACGTTGAGCGCCACGCCG
>CAIYCP010000688.1 GCA_903924715.1 uncultured beta proteobacterium | reverse complement strand
TATTCATTTTCAAAATATTTCGACTGGTCTTGCATCAGCTCGGCACGCAAATCATCTGCGCCACACAAAGCAAGGGTTGGAACGTTGATCGGGCGCGCCATGCGTACTCGCAGTTCAGCCAAGGCGGGGTCACCCTTAGCGTCATCAAACATCGCCCTGTAATACGCAAGCGTGGCCGTCAACACACCAGGTTGCTTCAGCGTTTCTTTCACCGAACGAATATGCGCCGCATCTTCATACCCTTCGGTCGTCCAATAGGTCCAGAGATAATCGATAAACGCCATGTCGTTTTCTAAAATTGCCTTTTCTGGTAAGTCGGCTAATTGAAAAAACCACCAGTGAAACGATCGGTGCACATGCTTAGCATTCAGCAAGCTTTGGGCGGACTGCCCAGGATGAGGAACCGCCATCAACACGGCCCGTGAAACCCGCTCGGGGTATGCAGCCAACACGCCATACCCAATAATTGCGCCCCAGTCTTGTCCTACAAGATGACAGGGCTTGCCCGCACCGAGCGTGTCGATCAACTCAGCCACATCTGCGACCAAACTCGCCTTGTCATAAAACCCGCCTTGCGGAATTTCAGTCGGCGTGTACCCACGCAGATAAGGAGCGACCACGCGATAGCCTTGCGCAGCGAGGGCAGGCATCTGATGACTCCAGGTCAACGCGTTATCCGGAAACCCATGTAATAGCAGCACAAGCGGCCCTGTGCCCTGTTCAAGATAAGCAAAATTCAGTCCTCGGGCTTTGATATATTTCATCGCAAACACTCTCGCCAAAAGCGGTCTACAACCAGAGTACTGGCAACATCGACGCGATTAATAACGATGCCATCACCCAGTTAAAAATTCTTTTTCGGATGGGATCGCGCAGGGCTTGCTCAAGCCTCGTGCCCATCCATAACCAAATGCAAATACTCGGGAAATTAACGATCGAAACAAGCAAACAACCAAAAAACATAAACCAAACAGCTGCGTGCTGCGGTAGATAGTTACTAGAAAAGCTGACTGCAATCATCCAGGCTTTAGGATTGACGGCCTGAAACGCAACCGCCCCCCAAAATCCCAAGGGCGTTGACCCAGCGATCAACTGACCTCGCTCTGGCAAAGGGTCACTCGTCGCCACCCCCCAAGCCAGATACAACAAATAGGCAAAGCCCAACACCTTCATGATTTGGTACATGACCGGGAATGCCTGAAATAGGCCATTCAAACCAAAGCCGACCGCCAAGAGCATGACAAAAAAGCCAGTGGTCACACCCACAGCGTGAGGGATAGACTGTTTGAACCCAAAATTTACGCCTGAGGCCAACAACATCAGGTTGTTGGGCCCAGGCGTCACGGACGTTGCTAAGGCGAAGATCGCGATCGAGTAGCTGAGCGCGGCGTAATCAGCCATTGATGCAGACGGCTCGTCTCAGGTTCACAGCACTTTTCGGATACGGTCAATCGCGCGCTCAATGTTCTCAGCGCTGTTGGCATACGAAAAGCGCACGTAGCCCTCACCCCAAGCGCCAAAACTTGTACCAGACACCGTTGCAACATTGGCATCATTCAAGAACCGATCTTGCGCTTGACGTGAGGTCAACCCGGTACCTTCAATATTTGGGAAAGCATAAAACGCGCCGGCGGCGTCGGTGCAGCGAACACCCGGCAAACTATTCAAGGCGTCAACAATCAGCGTGCGTCGCTTGTTAAACGCAACCATCATTTCGGCCACAGCATCTTGCGGCCCGGTCAGTGCTGCCATGCCGGCGAACTGGGCCGAGGCGTTCACACACGAGTGATCGTTGATACATAGGCGCGTCACATGGGGGACCAGACTCTCGGGCCATACTGCGTAACCCAGGCGCCAGCCCGTCATCGCATAAGTCTTGCTCCAGCCGTCTAGCACAATGAGGCGGTCACGGATCGTAGGGTAATTCAACAACGATACATGCTCACGTCCACCGTAAAGCATCTGGCTGTAGATCTCATCGGACAGGATGGCAACATGAGGATGCTTGGCCAAGCCCGCCACTAACTTATCAATCTCTGCTTTGGGGGTCACACCACCTGTTGGATTGGCGGGACTATTAATAATGATCAAGCGCGTGGCTGGCGTAATTTGAGCCAGGACGCTATCAGCATCAAATGCGAAGTCTTTATCTTCACGCAAGGCGAATGGCACGGGCGTGGCGCCACTATATTTAATGACTGATTCGTAAATCGGAAATCCGGGATTGGGATACATGATCTCAGCACCCGGTTCGCCAAACATCAGCACGGCAAAAAACATCGTGGGCTTGCCACCTGGCACGATGACCACGCACTCAGGGTCAACTTTTGCGCCATGGCGTCGTTGCAAGTCGGCCGCAACCGCCTCACGCACTTGGGGTAAGCCATTCGCTGGCGTATAGCCATGGTGTCCGTCACGTAAGGCCTTAATGCCCGCTTCCACAATATGCGCGGGAGTTTTGAAATCGGGCTGTCCGATACCCAGGTTAATCACATCCTTACCTTGGGCAATCAGCGCTTGTGCGCGTGCCAAGATTTCAAAGGCAGATTCGGTACCTAGGCGCGACAAAGAGGCTGCGGTCTTTAGCATTTATTTTCCTAGAAATGAGTCAGTCACTAAAAAAAGAAGTGTACATCCCAACAGAGGATTAGGTGTTCTAGTCCTCGGTAGGAGATTCAGGCGGTTTTAGGCCTTAAACCCGTCGCAGAACAGGCTAGCTCGCGTTGACCGACGGCTTCAGGCGAAGCAAGTCGGCCGCAACGCGTTCAAGCACACCGGCCCAAGCTCGATCTGCCTCTTGTCTATACAGTTTGACAGACGGATACCAGGGGCTGTCGGCTCGCTCCAAGAGCCAGCGCCAATCCGGCACGTAAGGCAACAACACCCAGGTTGGCTTACCCAAAGCACCCGCCAAATGGGCAACGCTTGTATCAACGCTAATGACGACATCCATCAGTTCACATAACGCTGCCGTATCGGTAAAGTCCTCGAGCTCAGCACCAAAGTTTTTGATCTCTGATTTTTCTAAGGCCTCTCGATCAACTTCGCGCAGCTCTTTTTGTAGGCAAACGTATTCAAAGCGATCGGTCAGATATTGGGTCAAGGCGTCGAGCCTAACGCTACGGTTGTGATCATTCTTATGCCCCGTGCTACCGCTCCAAACTAAACCAATGCGCGGCTTTGTTTTAGCGCCCAGTCGCTCAGCCCAAATCTTTTGCTTTTCAGGATTGGTCGTCAGATACGGGGTCGAATTTGGAACGGTCGTTAATGTCGTTTTAAAGGCTAGGGGCAAAGACAGTAGTGAAGTGTAGTAATCAAAATCCGGCCGTACTTGACCCACTTGAAGTAACGCACTTACGCCCTCAAGACCTTCAAACAGTCGGGCCAGTGCTGCAGGCGCTTCAAGCAAGACCCGCGCACCCAACGCATTCACCAATTTGACGTAACGACAGAACTGGATGCAGTCGCCCAAGCCTTGTTCAACTTGTAGCAAAATCGTTTTGCCCGCCAATGACTCAGCACCAAGCCAAAGTGGCTGCAAGAACTGATTTGAAGCACCTCTTCTCGCCAGGGCGCGACCCCACTCGTAAAGTTGAAAACCTTGAGCCAGATCGCCGGTTGTCAGTAAGTACAACGATTTGTTCCACTGCGCTTCGGCGTAATCCGGTCTGATACTGATTGCCTGATCGTAACTGGCAAGGACATTCTCGAAACGCTTGAGCTGAAAAAGTGTATTACCTAGATTCGTGTGCGCCTCGACGTAGTCGGCTTTACAGCGAATCGCCTGCTCATAGCTGTCGACCGCTTGCTCTAATCTGCCGAGCTCTACCAAAGCCACACCGCGATTGTAATAAGCGTCCGCGTAATCAGGCTCGATGCTAATCGCTTTGTCGTAGTCTACGAGCGCGTCATCCAACCGTTTCAGTGTCTTTAAAGCATTGCCACGATTTGAGTATGCCTGAGCATAGTCTGGTCGAATCCTCAGTGCTTGATCGTAACTTGCGACCGCTTGGTCGAGCTGTTCAAGTTCTTTGAGGGCATTGCCGCGATTGCAATAAGCTTCGGCGTAATTTGGCCTGGCGTTGATTGCGAGGTCGTAGCTCGCCACCGCCTGCTCTAATCGACCAAGTTCAACGAGCGTCACGCCACGACTGTAATACGCCTCGGCGTGATCGGGTTTAAGCTTGATCGCCTGATCGTAGCTAACAATCGCTTCGTCTAAACGCTTGAGTTCTAAAAATGCATTGCCACGATTTGAGTACGCCTCAGCGTAATCCGGCTTGAGCTTGATCGCCCGATCGTAACTAACAATCGCTTCGTCTAACCGCTTGAGGTCTAACAGCGCATTGCCTCGGTTTGAGTGCGCTTCAGCGTAATCCGGTTTGAGTCTGATTGCCTTGTCATAGCTAGCCACTGCCTCATCCAACCGTTTAAGCGCCTTGAGCGCGTTGCCACGGTTTGAATAGGCGGCTGCGTGGTTGGGATTAATGTTGATCGCGCGACCAATCAAATCTGCAGCCGCCGCTGGATGTTGAGTTTGGATCGAAAGCACCCCAAGCAAATGCAGCGCGTCAAAGTTCTTTGGATCTTTGGCGAGCACTTGCTCGTACAACGCCTGTCCTTGCGCCAATTGCCCCTGTTGATGCAACGCGAACGCTTGCTGAAGAAGCGCGATGATGGCCGCTTGGCCAGACTGGCCTTTAGCGGAAGCTGCAATAGGTTTATGGCGCGAAGGGATCTGCGGCGGGCGTGGCATTAAATTCTTTAAGCTTTGAGATATTCAAACATCGGGAACACTGTCACCCAGATTTAATTCAGATTGAGGGCAACCTCTACTGTAAAGCTAAAAGTAGCCCCTTCACCGAGTCGACTCTCGATCTTAAGCTCACTACCCATCAGCGCCAAGAAGTCCTTGGTGGTGGTCAACCCAAGACCCGTTCCACCAAATCTGCGGGTTATAGAATTATCTGCCTGCGTAAAAGATTGAGATATTCTTGAATATTCTGCGACATCAAAACCAATGCCATTATCTTTCACGCTGAAATTCAAAATCGCATGCGAAGAGGTTTGGCTCGCCAAAGATACCC
>CAIYCP010000687.1 GCA_903924715.1 uncultured beta proteobacterium | reverse complement strand
GCCGCCGTGGCCGCCGCCGCAGGGCAAGTCGATGTTTCCTATCAAGGCTTGGGCACCGTCACCTCGTTGATCCAAGGGGGCAAGCTGCGCTTGCTAGCGGTATCAACGCCCGAGCGTCTCGCACAGTATCCAGACGTGCCAACGGTCGTGCAAGCGGGGATCAAAGATTTTTTCTTTAACTCGTGGTTTGCCATGATTTCCCCCGCGGGGACTCCCAAACCTATCATTGAAAAACTAAACGCCGAGATGCAAAAAGCACTCGTCGATCCGCAAACACGCGAACGCCTGATCGCGTTAGGTGTGACAATTCGCGGAACGAGCGCTGCAGAGTTTGGCCAGGCAACGCAAGAACAGTATGCTTTGTATGGCAAGCTGATTAAAGATAACAACATCAAGGCGGACTAAGACCAGTGACGGCTCTGCCCCTACGGTTTGGTTATATCGATGCACAACGCGGACTCGCAGCTTTATTGGTGATCTGGCTCCACGCCACAGACGCCTTCATGCAATTACCTACACCACCGGCAGGTGGCCTGCTCAACGAGATCGCAACGGCGATCGATACTGGGCGCATTGGGGTTGTGCTTTTTTTTGCCATCAGCGGCTTTGTGATTCCATCAAGCTTACGGGCTGTCGGCCATCAAACGACAGCAGAGGCGTTGCGTGTATTTTTGCTTCGTAGAGTTTTCAGGCTCTATCCCGCCTATTGGATGTCAGTCTTAGGTACAGCCCTGCTTGGGTTGTACTTGATGACGCCTTTTTCACCGCAGACGGTGCTGCTTAATCTGACAATGATTCAAAGCGTGTTCGGCGCACCAGATGTTCTTGGGCTTTACTGGACGCTACGCATTGAGTTAATTTTTTATGTTGCCTGTGGGCTTCTGTTTACGCTCAGGGTGCTCCAGAAACCCAGTTGGTTAGTCGTGGGCATGCTTGGTGGGCCCATCATTTTTTCAGGGTTAGCGGGATTGATACACTGGCTAAATCCCGCTAGCGCAGGTGAATTGCTCAACTATCTTCCGGTTTACGGGTTGTATATTTCAATCATGTTTTGGGGGGCTCTTTTTCGTTGCTGGCATGACCACGCTCAAGCTGACGACGCGAAGCCCTTCTCTCGAACAATTCAACTATTCTTTATTTTATTTCCGCTAGGGGTATGCGCCTCGCCCTTTGTCACCTGGCTTATTTACAGTCACTTGCCTGGCGTTTATGCGTCAAAAATACTGATACTTGCGGTGCCCTTGTCTTTAGGGCTTGGATTGTTTATCTTATTGTCGACAAAACTGCAGATCAATAATCGTTTCAGCACTTGGTTGGGCGAGATCAGTTATTCCATGTACTTGTTTCATCCCCTTGTTTTTTACACGCTCTTCGTGCTGCTACGCGACCACCATTTGCCGTGGATCGCCAACGCCCATCTCGGCGTGTATCTGTTGTTATCTGTGAGCGGCTCGATCGCGCTCTCGGCCATCATTTATTACGCAATTGAAAAGCCCATGATCAGGCTGGGGCGCAAACTCTCAACGCGCTAAAAATAAAATCTGGAGACTTGAAAATGTTTTTACAACAACGCGTGACCACTTCCCTGCTGACCTTGGTGTTATGCGCTTTTAGCTTGACGGTTACAGCGCAGCCCGCTCAAACCGTCAACGCAACGAACATACTGTCCGGGAAGACGATTCGTTTATTGATTGGATTTCCGGCAGGTGGCACCTCTGACAGTATCGGGCGTAGCATTGCTGAAAAAATTGGCCCTCTTCTGCAAGCAAATGTCATCGTCGAAAACAAGCCCGGCGCAAACGGTAATATCGCAGCGGCTGAAGTCGCCCGCTCAACACCCGATGGCTTAACACTGTACTTAGGCTCACTCAACAATCCCGTGAATCAGGCGGCCGAACGTAAATTGCCTTTTGATTTTGTGCGTGATTTTGCGCCAGTCGCTTTAGTGACGCATGCACCCAATGTATTAATTGTGACCAAAAAACTACCCGCACAAAATATTGAAGAGCTCATTGCCTTGGCTAAAAAAGAACCTGGCAAACTTTCCTTTGCCTCAGCGGGCGCCGGGTCTTCATTACATATGGCTGGCGAACTCTTTAACTATATGGCTCAGGTCAATATGGTGCATGTTCCTTACAAGGGCAGCACCCCAGCCATGGCTGACTTGATGGGTGGGCACATTGAGATGATGTTTGACAACTTACCAACCGCGATCGCGCAAATAAAGGCGAATAACGTACGCGCGCTTGGTATCACCGGCTCAACGCGGGTTGCCGCCTTGCCCGACATCCCCACGATTGCCGAGGCAGGTATCCCAGGCTTTAACGTGAGCTCGTACTTCGCGCTATTTACACCCACTGGCACGCCCACTGCGGTGATAGACGCCATTAATGCGGCCACGAATCAAGCCCTGGCCATGCCTGAGTTAAAAGAGAAGTTTGCCCAACAAGGAGCATCGCCTGCGCCCGGCACGCCAAAAGACCTCGGTGACTTGACGATGAGTGAAATCAAAAAATGGGCCGTGGTGCTTAAGGCTGCCAATATTAAATTTGACTGAACAACCTTAAGCGACAAGCAGCACCACTTACTTCAAACAATATACGCGTTTTGCAGTTTCACTGAACAGGTGCGCCTTGTCGTCGGCTGAAAAATCTTGAGTCAACCGCTTAAAAGCGTTCCAAAGATTGACGTAACTGGCGGTACCTTTGTCGACACAAAAATTGCTTTCAAACATGCAGCGTGCCGGACCAAAGGCATCAATACAGCCTTGCACAAACGGCTGCCAAGCCTGGGCCAAATCTTTTGAACTAGGCGGCATTGGACGGTTATGAAAATCGAGCCCACCAATGTGCATCCCCAGACCACCAATTTTCATGGTGACATTCGGGCATGTTGCGAGTTCGCGCATACTCTTTGACCAGTCTTTCAATACTTCATTCTGCCGCCCTTTGTAGGGCCCAATCGCAAGTGGCCCGCCTGCGTGATTCACGATAATCGAGGTCTCGGGAAAGCTTCTGGCGAGATCGGCAACCTCACCCATCTGGGGGTGAAACGACCACATATCGTAAGACAAGCCTAGCGGTGCGAGTTCGGCAAAGCCTTCACGAAATGCCGCGGTCATCATGACACATTCAGGAACCTTACCGAAACCCGGCGCAATCTCTCTATGCGGGCTGGCTGCGGTCATGACACGAATACCGCGAAAGCGGTCGGGTGCAACGGCTAATTCTGCTTCAAGGACAGGCCGCACGCGCGCACCCAACATCAGATCAGCGAAACCCACAATACCTGCACAGATTTCAGTGGAGCCATACAGCCCACTGGCACTTTGCGCGGCCACACCATTGACATACTCAACTTCGCCGACCGGACGCATTTCAACTGGACCACTTGCGCGATACATCGACCGGCATTGAATAAATACAGTCGCCTCGATATTGTGGCCACTCTGGACGTCTGCTAGCAAATCTTCAAAAAAATAACGCTGACCCGGACGATCCCACAAATGATGATGCGGATCAACGATCGGCAAAGCGGGTTCAAGAATGGGCTCATTTGACTGCTCGATCCAATCGGGGCGGACTGGAATATGTGCGGGCGGAAACGTGTTCTCTACTTTGGGATGCGTCATGATGAAATGTATCTTTCTCTTTAAATTAATTTAAACGAATACCAAGTTGACGGACTGCGGCCATTTCTTTTTGAAAGAGTGCTTTACCTTTGACTTCGTATTCTGCACTGTCCATATACTGTACTG
>CAIYCP010000686.1 GCA_903924715.1 uncultured beta proteobacterium | reverse complement strand
GCCATGATTGACCTAGCTCTGCGTCAGCAAAGCGGGCCCGTCACCTTATCGGCGATCAGTCAGCGGCAAAATATCTCTCTCTCTTATCTTGAGCAGCTCTTTGGCAAACTGCGTCGCCACGAGCTGGTCGAAAGTGTTCGGGGGCCCGGCGGTGGTTATACCCTGGCGCGATTAGCGCGCACCATCACTGTCGCTGACATCATTTTTGCGGTCGACGAACCCATTGATGCGACCAGCTGTGCCGGCAAAACCGACTGTACGACCGGTACAGACGGTAAGCCTGGCATCTGTATGACGCACGAGCTCTGGTCAACACTCAATCGTAAAATGGTTGATTTTCTAGATTCAGTTGCTTTGCAGGATTTAGTTGATCAACAGCGTCTGCGCCAAATTCAAGAGGCCAGCCAAGCCAACGGTACGGCTGTCCGTGTCAATATCGTCAATACCTCGACAACCGCTAAACAGCCAGCCGTTGCCAACGCCTAGGAGCTCTCAATGTCCTCATTACCGATTTATCTCGATTACTCTGCAACAACACCTGTCGACCCTAAAGTTGTCGACAAAATGATTCCATGGCTCTACGAGCATGCTGGCAACCCAGCTTCGCGCAGTCACGCCTACGGGTGGGAGGCTGAAGAGGCTGTCGAGCGCGCACGCGAGCAAGTGGCCTCACTGGTCAATGCAGATCCACGTGAAATTATCTGGACCTCTGGCGCCACCGAATCCAATAACTTGGCGATTAAAGGTGCTGCCGGTTTTTACGCTGAGCGTGGCAAACATATCATCACGGTCAAAACCGAACATAAAGCAGTGTTAGATCCCTGTCGTGAGCTCGAGCGTCAAGGTTTTGAAGTGACCTATCTTGATGTGCAAGAAGACGGTCTGATTAACCTTGATGCCTTTAAAGCTGCGATCCGCCCAGATACAGTTTTAGCGTCTGTGATGTTTGTGAACAATGAAATTGGCGTGATTCAACCGATTGCAACCTTGGGTGAAATCTGCCGCGAAAAAAATATTATTTTTCACGTCGATGCCGCGCAAGCAACAGGTAAAGTCAATATTGATTTGCAAACGCTTAAAGTTGATTTGATGTCGTTTTGTGCACACAAAACGTACGGGCCTAAAGGTATCGGCGCGCTCTATGTACGCCGTAAACCACGCATCCGGATCGAAGCGCAAATGCACGGTGGTGGGCACGAACGAGGTTTTCGGTCGGGCACGCTAGCTACCCACCAGATCGTTGGTATGGGTGAAGCGTTTGCCTTGGCGCAAGCTGAAATGGGTACTGAAAACGAGCGTATTCGTATGCTGCGCGACCGCCTTTGGGCTGGCTTGTCGCAAATCGAAGAGGTGTACCTCAATGGTGATATCGAACAACGCGTGCCACACAACTTGAACGTCAGTTTTAACTACGTTGAAGGCGAGTCGTTGATTATGGCGATTAAAGAGCTGGCTGTTTCAAGCGGTTCTGCCTGCACCTCGGCCAGCCTTGAACCATCGTACGTGTTGCGCGCTTTGGGCCGTAACGACGAACTCGCGCACAGTTCAATCCGTTTTACCATCGGGCGTTTCACCACTGAAAAAGAAATTGATTTCGCGGTTGAATTGCTTAAAACACGCGTGGGCAAGCTGCGCGATATGTCACCACTTTGGGAAATGGCCAAAGATGGTATCGATATGAATTCGGTTCAGTGGGCCGCCCACTAAACGTATAGGTTGGAGAACACAAATGGCATATAGCGACAAAGTACTTGATCATTACGAAAACCCGCGCAACGTGGGTACGTTTGATAAAAGCGACGATCAGGTTGGCACCGGAATGGTTGGCGCACCTGCGTGCGGCGACGTCATGAAACTGCAAATCCGTGTCAACGAAGCGGGGATCATCGAAGATGCTCGCTTTAAGACCTATGGCTGTGGTTCAGCGATTGCTTCAAGCTCGCTGGTAACCGAATGGGTAAAAGGCAAAACGCTCGATCAAGCCCTTACAATACGTAATACGCAGATCGCAGAAGAGCTCGCATTGCCGCCCGTCAAAATTCATTGTTCAATTTTGGCTGAAGATGCGATCAAGGCTGCAGTCAAAGATTACAAAGATAAACACCAAGGATAAGCCATGGCTGTCACACTGACTGTTCAGGCCGCCGACCACATCGGCAAGTATCTACAAAAGCGCGGTGGTGGCATTGGCCTGCGTTTGGGCGTGCGCACCACGGGTTGCTCTGGTATGGCCTATAAACTAGAGTATGTTGATGCGCCTGACTCAGAGGATCAAGTTTTTGAAAGCTTCGGTGTCAAGGTGTTTATTGACCCTAAAAGTTTGGTCTACCTTGAAGGCACTGAACTTGATTACGCACGTGAAGGTCTAAACGAGGGCTTCAAATTTCGTAATCCTAACGAGAAGGCGACCTGCGGCTGCGGTGAATCGTTCACGGTATAAAAGCTTGTGAACGCGACAGATCACTTTGCGCTCTTTAATTTGCCGCGTACTTTTTTGCTTGATTCGGTAGAACTAGAGGCCGCCTGGAAGAACGTTGCGCAAGCGGTTCACCCCGATCGTTTTGCGACGCGTTCGGCTCCAGAGCGTCGTGTTGCCATGCAATGGAGCGCGCAAGCGAATGAAGCCTACCGCGTTTTAAAACAGCCCTTGCTTCGTGCGCGATATCTGTGTGAGCTGGCCGGTATCGACTTGCAAACCGAAACAAATACGGCGATGTCGCCAGAATTTTTGCTACAGCAGATGTCTTGGCATGAGCAGCTGGATGAATGTCTTGAAAACCCGGCTGATGCTTCTTCACGCGACGCCTTAAACAAACAAATTTCAATGGCACTGAGTCGCTGCACCCAAGAAGTTGCGCAAGCGCTCGATGCCCAACAGTACACACAAGCCGCTAGTCGTATCCGTGAGTGGATGTTTCTAGAAAAATTAACCACTCAGCTTCACACCATCGAAGTCTAAAAACACCTATGGCCTTATTACAGATTTCTGAACCAGGTGAATCGCCTGCACCGCATCAACGACGTCTTGCAGTGGGAATTGATTTAGGGACCACGCATTCTTTGGTAG
>CAIYCP010000685.1 GCA_903924715.1 uncultured beta proteobacterium | reverse complement strand
TTAAAAGAATTTAAACAACAAGGGCGTATTCGTTACTTAGGTATCACCACAACGTTTGAAAACCAATACGCTGAACTGATCGCCACCATGCGTAGCGAACCTTTGGATTTCATCGGAACCGATTACGCCATCGACGGACGCTATGCCGAAGAGGTGATACTTCCGCTCGCTCAAGAGCGTGGCATTGCGGTACTGTGCTACGCCCCCTTTGGTCGCACACGACTTTGGAACCGCGTGGCAGGACACACCGTGCCGGACTGGGCCCGCGAGTTTGACGCTTCAAGCTGGGCTCAGTTCTTTTTAAAATACGTCGCGAGCCACCCCGCTATCACGGTCGTCACCCCTGCCACCAGTCGTGCATCCAACATGGCTGACAACATGGGTGCTGCTGTGGGTCGTCTGCCCGACGCCGCGCAACGAAAGCGTATGGTCGAATTCATCGAAGGCCTACCCAGAGCGTAGCTTGAAGTACAAAGAACCAAACAAGGTTATATTAGCCACTGAGACAATTTAAGGAGAACTCACAATGCGCATGAACAATCTAAAAAAACTATGGCGTGAAGGCAAAACAACTGTAGGCGCTTGGCTATCGATTCCAAGCGGCTTTTCTGCCGAAGTCATGGCCCATACCGGCGTAGACTGGCTTTGCGTCGACATGCAACATGGCTGCATCGACTATTCAGACGTTGTGCCCATGTTGACGGCGATTTCTACCACCAATGTCACGCCCTTGGTTCGCGTGCCTTGGAACGAGCCCTCGATGATCATGAAGGTTCTGGATGCGGGTGCCTATGGCGTCATCGTCCCGATGGTCAGCAATCGCGAAGAAGCCGAGCGCGCCGTCGCCGCATGCCGCTACCCACCAACTGGCATGCGCAGCAATGGCCCGAACCGTGCCTTTATGTACAGCGGTGCTGATTACCAAAAGCATTCAGACAAAGAAATGCTCTGTATCGTGATGATTGAAACACCTGAAGGCATCGAGAAAATGGAAGAGATCATTTCGACGCCTGGTTTAGATGGTGCCTATATTGGACCAACCGACTTAGCCCTGGCGTTGGGTTTGCCTCCGGTCATGGATAACGATGAGCCCTTGCATGTGGCAACGGTCAATCGCATGCTTGAGCTATGCAAAAAACATAAAGTTGTTGCTGGCATGCATACTGGTAGTTCAAAGTATTCACAACGCTATATTGACCAAGGCTTTCAGATGGTGATGCTGGTCAACGATCGTTCAGCCATGTCAGCCTGGGTAAAAGCTGAAGTGGGCCGTTTAACAGGCTGGACACCTGCTGTACCCAATGCACCAACAGGTAATACTGGCTATTAAGATCGCAGCTTGTCAGAAATAAAATCGCCGTCAAACAAACTAATCTTTGTTTGACGGCGATTTAACTTACAGGTCGATTACTTCGTCGATTTTTTTGTTGGCTTCTTAGCCGATTTCTTGCTAGCCTTCTTGGCCGACTTTAAGCTTGCCTCATACTCAGCAAATACCTTAACCGCGATCAACATGGCTTCGCGAATTTTAGGCGCACCGATATAACCCATCAATTGCAACAGAACTTCGCTAATCTCTTCTTGTGTCCAGCCTTGCTTCAACGCGAAGATCATGTGAATGTGCAGCTCAGCCTCTTGGCCAGTACAGGCATCCGAGATCATGACAACCAGTGCCCTTGTTTTTAAATCAAGACCAGGCCGCGCCCAGAGCGCACCAAATACCGAAGTCGTCGCGACCTTGATGAAATTTGTCA
>CAIYCP010000684.1 GCA_903924715.1 uncultured beta proteobacterium | reverse complement strand
CGTCACCAAAGGAGCTCGTTAATGGCTAGCGTGTCCCTACGTGGCGTTAAAAAATCTTTTCAAGATACCGAAATTTTGCATGGTGTCGACATTGAAATTGCTGAAGGCTCTTTCACCGTACTGGTCGGCCCCTCGGGCTGCGGCAAATCAACCTTACTCAGGATGCTGGCGGGACTTGAAGAAGTGACTGCGGGCGAAATCTATATCGGCGACAAGTGCGTCAATACGATGCAACCCAAAGAACGCGACATCGCCATGGTGTTTCAAAACTATGCGCTTTATCCGCACATGACTGTGCGTGACAACATGGCATTTTCGTTAATGCTCGCCAAAGCCAGCAAAGAGGATCGTGAAACGCGCGTACAACGCGCCGCGGAAATTCTGGGCCTCACTGAGTTGCTTGAACGCTATCCCCGTCAACTGTCTGGCGGACAACGCCAACGTGTGGCCATGGGTCGAGCAATCGTGCGTGATCCACAAGTCTTTTTGTTTGATGAACCGCTCTCGAACCTAGACGCCAAATTGCGCGTTCAGATGCGCACAGAAATTAAAGCCCTTCATCAGCGCTTGAAGACCACCTCGGTTTATGTCACGCACGATCAAATTGAAGCCATGACCATGGGCGATCAAATTGTTGTCATGCGAGACGGCATCGTCGAACAGATTGGCGGGCCAATCGACTTGTATGAAAACCCAGTCAATACCTTTGTCGCCGGTTTTATTGGCTCGCCTGCCATGAACCTTTTACCCGGACGACTGCGTCATGAAAACGGCCAGACAGCGATTGAATTACGCGACGGCATTCGTATTTTGGTGCGCACTCATATTGTCGGGCAAGACGGGCAAGAAGCCTTATTTGGCACTCGACCTGAGCACCTCATTATTGACGACTCGGGTCAACTATCCGTTACCGCCAATGTGGTTGAACCCACCGGTGCAGAAACATTTATTACCGGCGAATTAAGTGGCACGCCGATGTCAATTGTGTTTCACGATCGACTCGACATCAAACCGGGTCAGATTTTACGCCTGCGTCCCGCAGTTGATCAGTGTCATTTATTTGATGCCAAAACCGGTCTTGTGATGAAGTCAATTCGCTAACACTTCTAAAAAGCATGAAAGGATTTATTCGATCAGTCATTTTTCGCTGTACAAGTATTTGCACCACCGTCGTATGCAACAACCGCAGTTCTCGTTCAATGTTTGGTTACAACAATGCATGGCAGAGCAGACCACTGCCCTTTTATCTAGGAGATAAAAAATGAAAGATGTTTCTCGCCGCGAGTTTATCGGGACAGGTGCCGCTGTTGCTAGCGCCAGCGCCCTAGGAAGTTTTAGCCCGCTTGCGCTGGCTCAAACCCCCACCTTGTCATACAAGCCAGAAGCCGACGCCAAGTTACGCGTGCTGCGTTGGAAACGCTTTGTACAAGGCGATGAAGATCAATTTATGATCAATATCGCAAACTTCACAAAAGCAACCGGTGTTGAAGTGCGTGTCGACAACGAAGGCTTTGAAGACATTCGACCCAAAGCAGCCGTCACCGCAAACGTTGGCAGCGGCCCTGACATCATTATGGGCTGGTTTGATGACCCGTTTCAGTACCCGACTAAATTGCTTGACGTGACTGAACTCTGCACCTACTTGGGCAATAAGTATGGCGGCTGGTACAACGTTGCACAAGAGTACGGTCAACTGAACAAAAAATGGATTGCAGTGCCTTGGGCCGTAATCTCGAATGCATTGGTGTACCGTCAAAGTCAAATACAGGCCGCAGGCTTTGAAAGCATTCCAAAAGACACAGCGGGCTTTCTAAAGCTTTGCCAAAATCTAAAAGAAAAAGGTACGCCTGCTGGTTTTGCCCTAGGCAAGGCAGTTGGCGATGGCAATAACTGGGTGCATTGGCTGCTTTGGTCACATGGCGGACGCATGGTCGATGAAAAAGGCAATGTGGTCATCAACTCACCCGAAACGATCGCCTCTCTTGAGTACGCTGCACAACTGTATAAAACATTTGTACCCGGCACGCTTTCCTGGCAGGATCCGAACAACAACAAAGCGTTTCTTGACGGGCAAATCAGCCTCACCGCCAACGGAATCTCTGTTTATTATGCTGCCAAGATGTCACCTGACGCCAAAATGCAAGAAATGGCAAAAGACATTCAGCATGCACACTTCCCGGTCGGCCCGGTCGGCCGTCCAATGGAGCTCGCGCAAATCACCCAGATGATGCTGTTTGCGCACACAAAGTTTCCAAATGCCTCGCGCGAACTCGCACGTTGGCTGATGGAGGCAGAGCAATACAATCCTTGGCTCGAAAAATCGATCGGCTACGGCGCTCAAACACTCAAAGCCTACGCGCAAAACCCCATTTGGACGTCAGATCCAAAAACTAAACCGTACGGTGAAATCCCCGCCATGGTGACCAACCACGGTTACTCTGGACCACTGGGGGCCGCCTCAGCTGCTTGCTTAGCCGACTACATCGTACTGGACATGGTCGCTGAAGCTGCAAGTGGTAACAAAACGCCTAAAGAAGCCGCGCAACGCGCCGCCGATCGCGCGAAACGTTACTACAAGAGCTGATCGATCTGTTCGTTAACCACTTAACCCCGGGTCGCTCTCGCGCCCGGGGGTTTTATAAAAATTGCCCATGAAACCTATCTCGCTACTTGAACGCTTTCAATCTAACCGTCATGCGTTAGGGATTGCGTTTATGGTACCTGCGGCGTTATTACTGATCGGGCTGCTCGCCTATCCGTTGGTGCTTGGCACCTGGCTCGGCTTCACGGATGCCAAGGTCGGTCGACCCGGCGTTTGGGTTGGCTTTGAAAATTTCACCTATCTGGTGACAGATAGCGTCTTTATGTTGTCGGTGTTCAACACACTGTTCTACACAATCGTTGCGAGTATCGCCAAGTTTTTTCTAGGCCTCTGGCTTGCGATCATCTTAAATAAAAAATTACCCTTTCAATCTTTCTTTAGAGCGATCGTTTTATTACCCTGGATTGTGCCAACAGCGCTAAGCGCCATCGCATTCTGGTGGATTTATGACACGCAATTTTCTGTTGTCAGCTGGTTGCTGGTAAAGATGGGGCTCATCGATACGTACATTGACTTCTTGGGCGATCCTTGGCTGGCACGCATGTCAACCATTATCGCGAACGTTTGGCGCGGCATCCCTTTTGTTGCCATTTCATTGCTTGCGGGATTGCAAACCATTTCACCGTCTTACTACGAAGCTTCTTCGATTGATGGTGCGACCCCCTGGCAGCAGTTTCGATTTATCACGATGCCCTTGTTGACACCGATCATTGCGGTCGTCATGACTTTTTCAGTGCTGTTTACCTTTACCGACTTTCAACTGATTTATGTGCTGACACGTGGCGGCCCACTTAACGCCACGCACTTGATGGCGACGCTGGCTTTTCAACGCGCGATCCCCGGCGGTTCGATGGGTGAAGGCGCGGCGATTGCATCGATGATGGTTCCGTTGCTACTGGCAGCCATCATGTTTAGTTATTTCGGCTTACAGCGTCGCGCTTGGCAGCAAGGCTCAGACAAATAATTTTAGGAACCGGCCGTGGCCAACAAAAATAGTGAAGGTATGGATTTTTTAGTATCGCTGCCGCGTCGGTGGGTGACGGTCTATATTCCCCTGGGCATCATGCTCATCGTTTTGCTGTTTCCGTTCTATTGGATGGGGATGACAGCATTCAAGCCCAACGAAGAACTACTCGCAAAGGCCGGCAATCCATTTTGGCTCATTAACCCAACGCTCGCGCATTTTAAAAAACTCCTGTTTCACACGTCCTATCCGGCGTGGCTACTCAATACGGTGATCGTATCGGTCTGCGCAACATTCATCTCGCTTTTTACCTCGGTACTGGCAGCGTACGCGATTGAACGCTTACGCTTTAAGGGCTCAAAGGTGGTGGGGATGATGATTTTCTTTGCCTATCTTGTGCCCCCATCCATTATTTTTATTCCGCTCGCGAGCATCGTGTATCAGTACGGTCTGTTCGATACGCGTATGGCACTGATTCTGACCTATCCTACTTTTTTAGTGCCCTTTTGTACCTGGTTACTGATGGGCTACTTCAGAACGATTCCATTTGAACTTGAAGAGTGCGCGATGATTGACGGCGCTACGCGCTGGCAGATCTTGACGCGAATCATTTTGCCGCTAGCGGTACCGGGATTAATTTCTGCTGGGATTTTCGCTTTTACGCTTTCATGGAATGAATTCATTTACGCACTCACCTTTGTGTCTTCGTCTGAAATCAAAACAGTCCCCGTGGGTGTGATCACAGAACTTGTTGAAGGTGATGTGTATCATTGGGGCTCGCTCATGGCTGGCGCACTCTTGGGCTCGCTGCCCGTTGCCTTTATTTACTCGTTTTTCGTTGAATACTACGTATCCGGCATGACCGGATCCGTCAAAGAATAGGAAACAGCATGGAACCAGTTATTCGACTTCATCCCCTCGATGATGTGGTCATCGCACGCCACCAATTGATCTCAGGCACCAAGCTTGCCTCTGAAAATCTGACGATTCGAGGCTTGGTGCCGCCTGGTCACAAAGTGGCAACAAAAAAAATCAAACAAGGTGATCCGGTACGCCGCTATAACCAAATCATTGGTTTTGCCAGCGCAGATATCGAACCGGGTTCGCATGTGCATATCCATAACTTAAGCATTGGTGCTGAGGGTGGTGCCTTTAGTCGCGACTACGCAGTTGGCGTGGACGCCAAGCCGACCCAGTATGTGGCTACACCGCGCACCTTTAAGGGCATTGTGCGTGCCGATGGTCGTGTCGCAACACGTAACTATTTGGGAATCTTAACCAGCGTGAACTGTTCGGCAACTGCCGCGCGCGCGATCGCCAGTCGTTTTGATCGCGACACCCATCCGGAAGCCTTAGCGGCGTTTCCAAACGTCGACGGCGTCGTTGCACTTACCATGGGAAGTGGTTGCGGCATGGGCAGCACCGGCGAAGGCATTGACGTTTTACGACGCACCTTGTCGGGCTACACGCGGCATGCAAATTTCTGCGGCGTATTGATGGTGGGCCTAGGTTGTGAAACCAATCAAATCAGTGATCTGT
>CAIYCP010000683.1 GCA_903924715.1 uncultured beta proteobacterium | reverse complement strand
TGCCCAGACGGGATTGCGGAAAGCCAATCTGTGCGCCCTGTTCAATAATCCGAAAATCACAGGCCAGTGTAAGCTCAGCGCCGCCTCCGATGGCATAGCCGTTGATCGCCGCGATCACAGGGTAGGGCAGTTGCTCAAGCGAGTCAAGTAAGTTTCGAATCGTATCAAAGACTTCGTTTAAATCGACTTCAGTTTCGATTTTGGCATAGGCTTTAACGTCACCACCCGCGCAAAAGAACTTGTCGCCGCTTCCTGTCAGGATCACTGCACGCAGGGTCACATCTTTACGACAGCCTTCAATTAAGGCGGCGAGGGCTTGCGCCGTCGAAAGATTGATCGCGTTGCCGTCATGCGGCCGATTGAGTCGAATGATGAGGCAATCGTTTTGTCTTTCAGTTACTACCAAAGACTCAGACATCGCGTTGAACCAAGTGCATCAAAATTCCACCCGTCGCTTTAGGATGTGGAAAGCCAATCAACGCACGACGCGATCCAGGTCGGCCGCTTTGATCAATCATCTGCAGGCCAGCTTTTGACATCTTTTGTAAGGTCGCATTGATATCGCGCGCTTTGATTGCGATGTGATGTAGTCCACGACCACGCGATTGAACAAAGCGGGTGATGGCGCCTTGGTCTTGTTTAGTGGATCCTGATTTGCCGTGTTCGATATGTGCCCCTTGGGTTGGATCGAAATTTGCCAAAAACTCAAGCTCAAGATCACCGATCGTAATAAACGTGACGCGTAAGCCGCCGATAGGTTGTGGTGGCTGCGTGTGATAGACCACGCCGTATTTATCTGAGGTAAAACTTTCAACCGAAATATTAACTTCCATGTCGGTTTGCCGACTTTCAACGGCAAAGCCAAGCTTGTTTGCAAAGACGCGTTCGTCTTCGGCGACATCGGTACTTGCGATACCAAGATGATCAATGCGTTCAATGGCACCACTCAGGTGGGTGGGAAGAGGCAGGGGGTCGGTGAGTCGAACACGCACACCACACGTTTGTGAGGGATCGATGGCAAAGCTGCGGCGCCCGTCTAAACCCATTGTCGGGGTAGGTTTCAAAGAAAAGTTTGTGAGCGCAGCCTCTGGGTTATCAAGACCAAACGCAATGTGATGCACGCCTGGCTTGAGATCACCATCAATGAGCGAATGGCCAAGAGGCACGACGGCCAAGGCGCTTTGGCCGATGCTAAACAAAGAGACCCTACCCTCAGGCGTATTGAAGTCCGTGCGAGGGAGCTCGAAGTATTTTTCGTATATCGAACAGGTCGTGTCAGGGTCGTTTGAAGCGACCGCGACGTAGGTGATTTGTGAGGCAAGCATGCTGCAATCCTTAGGGTGTGCTTTTAGTGTGTACTTTGAATGATCTTTTCTGCAATCAGGGTGTTGATGTCAGCTTCTGACAGCCCGTACTCTTGAAGGACTTCTCTTGAATCCGCGCCAAGTTCGGGTGGTGCAGAGCGTATCGTTCTTCCGCCAAAAGATTCCATTTTTAAAGGATTGCCAACGAGTTTGAGTTTTCCAAGCTTGGGATGATCCACTTCTTCAACCAAACCAGTTTCGACAATGTGCGGGTCTTTAAAGACTTGATCGAGCGTCAAAATGGGGCCCGCAGGAATACTCAGTTTGACGAGATCGAGTGTCCATTCCATTTTTTTACGTGTTGCAAATTTTTGATTCAAACGTTCTCTTACTTGATCCCGATGCTTGCAGCGATTAGCGTTATCCTTGAAGTCAGGATGAGTAATCCAGTCTTCAATGCCAAGCAACTGACAAAGCTTGACCCACATATCCTCGGTTGCAGCCGCCATATTAAATGGGCCATCGCTCGCTTCAAACATGCCATAGGGGCAGATGACGGGATGGTCGTTGCCTGCAACACCCGGGGTGTCGCCCAGACTTAATTGACGCTGTCCCTGTACGGTCAGTAAGCCGATCAGGCCGGCAAGCAGGGAGGTCTCAACGAGTTGGCCACGGCCGGTTGCCTGACGCTGAATGATGGCAGCTTGGATACCCATCGTGGCCCACATACCGCCCACCACGTCGCCAATTGGGATGCCAACGCGTGTGGGGCCGGTTGCTGCCTGGCCAGTCAGACTCATGAGGCCTGACATGCCTTGTGCGATTTGATCCATTCCGGGCCAGCTGCCGTACGGGCCTGTGTTGCCAAATCCTGTGATCGAGGCGTAGATCAAACGGGGATTCAGCGCAGAAAGTGCCTGATAATCCATTTTCATATCCGCCATCACACCAGGCTTGAAGTTCTCGATAATGATGTCAGCCTGTTTGGCCATGGTGCGAATCAACTCAAGCCCCTTGGGCTGCCGAAAGTCAACGGCCAAACTGCGTTTGTTTCGATGAATGCTCAGGTAATAGACGCTGATGCCGTCTTGAAACGGACCCCAGCCTCGCACCATCTCACCGTTTGGCGTTGGCTCAATTTTGATGACGTCAGCGCCTAGATCCGCCAAAATCATTGCGCTGAAGGGACCTGCCAACGCACGTGTTAAATCAAGGACCTTCAGTCCGGCAAGTGGTAAAGCTTTTGTATCTTGTGTTGTTTTCATAGAAGTGACGCATTTTTGACAGATTTTTTACTGCCGTTTAGTGAACGGACAATCTTGTTTTAGAAATTTGTTGACGGTATTGGAGCACCAATACCGATTTGATTATTACAATTTTCAGAGAAAACTGAGCCTTAGTGATTCAATATACTAACCCGTTGTCTCTGATTATTTCAAAATGACAATGAGTACGCTGCAAGGCGCTATTTCGATCAAGGCTTTAGACTTAAAGGTGCCCCACCAGCGCGCGGCCCAATTTGCCTTGTGTTGATGGCCAACGATGATCAGATCACAATTATTTTGTTTAGCATAGTCTGCGATCTGTACCGCCGGGTCTCCTGTCAGTGCAACGCCTTGAGCGTTATACCCCGCAGCCTGTAGCGAGCGAACGCCGGTATTCAAAATTTCAGTTTGCACCTGTTGGTCGTGCACGCTGTTATCGCTAATAAAGGCGCCTTCCATTCCGATTGATGTGTAGAAGTTTGGGCTAACTGTCAGTAAGGTTATTTGCGCAGCTGGCCAATTTGTTAGGTCTTTGCATTCAATGAGTGCTTTTTGATCAAGATCCGAACCGTCATAGGCAAGCAAAATATTTTTGTACATATCAGCCTCCAAAGTTTTCGCTAAAGGGATGTTTCAGCAAATGCAGCGAGTCGCGTCGCTAGCGTAATTGCTTCAAGCGTCTTCTGTTAGCAGGAGAAACCCTAGTTTTTCGAATCGTGTCGTGTGATCGCCAATACTTATAACGTCTACAAGGGTTATCCAGTACATCCACGTACCGTTAATTCGCAAGCAAATGGTCGCCCACTTCTGGGGCCGCTGGCATCCAATTTTTACGCATCAGGCTAAAGATGGTCGGCACCAAAATCAAAGTCGCAACGCTCGCAAGCAGCATGCCTCCAATCACTGCTCGCCCGAGCGGGGCATTCTGTTCGCCACCCTCACTCAGACCTAAGGCCATTGGGATCATGCCAATAACCATTGCGAGGGCTGTCATGAGCACAGGACGCAAGCGTGCTTGCCCGGCTTCTAGCGCAGCTTCAATCGACGCTTTGCCTTGCCTCAAAACTTCGTTCGCGAACGAGATCATCAAGATACTGTTTGCGGTCGCCACGCCGACCGTCATGATAGACCCCATTAAGGATGGAACATTGAAGGTGGTCGAGGTGAGCATGAGCATCATCACCACACCGCAAAAGGCTCCGGGCAGCGCCATTAGGATAATGAGGGGGTCGGTCCACGACTGAAAATTAATCACCAAGACTAAATACACGAGTAGGACAGCACCGAGTAGCCCGATCCCGAGTTGAGAAAAGGCTGTATCCATCGTGCTTGCTTGCCCACCTAGTTCAATCGATACCCCTTTAGGTAACTCTTTTGACATTTCCTTGATAATGGCTTTGATTGCGGTAGAGACCGAGCCAGTATCGCGCCCTTGTACGTTGGCCCTGATATTGAAGGTATTGAGCACATTCGTGTGTGACACTTGTGCCGCAGTTTGGCCGCGCACAACGTTTGCCACATTGCCCAGGTACTGGGTTTGAGCTGTGCCTTGGGAGGGCAACGGGGTGTTTACCAGATCATCGATGGTTTGTAGCTTGTTGAGCGGCGTTTGCACCACAATGTTGTAGGTATGCCCAGATTTTGGATCCGTCCAAAAGTTCGGAGTGACCATAAAGCTTGAACTGGCTTGGATTAAGACGTTCTCGGCGACATCGCGCTGAGTGAAATTCATCTGAGCGGCCCGTTCACGATCGACCTCAATCTGTAAAACTGGCTGGTCCCTACGTTGCTGGATATGGACATCCACGGCGCCTGGTATTTTGAGCATCTGCTCTTCTAATTTTTTCGCAAATCCGAATAAAACCTTCTCACTCGCTAAGCCCGATACTCTGACATCAATGGGCGTTGGTAATCCTAAATTCAGGATCTGATTCATCATGT
>CAIYCP010000682.1 GCA_903924715.1 uncultured beta proteobacterium | reverse complement strand
TTCTTGCCCGTCAGTATAAAGCGTTGCACCGTTTGCGCCCCGAGTCACCACCACCGCCTGCAAGCCCTGGGCTAATTGTGCAATCGTTTTACCCGTACGCTGTTCAACAACACTGGCCTCGTAATCATTGAGCGTGAGCGCTTGCGCGAGCGCCAGCATTTCAAGAATATCTTTACCATCGTATAAGGGCATCGCCTGACCCAGATCAAAGATAAAGGGCGTGCCCTGAGCATGCAAACGCTTAGCATGCGCCATCATGCCTGACTTTGAATCCGGCGCAACGATGGCCCACGCACCCTGTTCACCCGTTAGATCGTTTTCAGAAGAGCGATCCATCGCCCCCGGATGAAACGCGGTGATTTGATTATCGTCTAAGTCGGTCGTAATAAAACATTGCGCAGTTAAGGTGTCAGGCAAACTGCGGATCAAGCGAGTATCAATCCCAAACTGTTCAAAACGTTGCAGATAATCGCCCGCGTCTTCGCCAACCGTTGCCACTGGAACGGGATGGCCACCCAGTAACTTTAGGTTATAGGCAATGTTGCCGGCACATCCTCCGAATTCACGACGCATCCTAGGCACTAAAAACGACACGCTTAAGGCATGGATGCGATCAGGCAAGATGTGGTCTTTAAAACGTCCGTCAAATACCGCAATGGTGTCAAACGCGACAGAACCACAAATCAATACAGGCTTGGTCATACTGGTCTCTTAAGGGAAAAATCGATTGAGTTGAACACCACTAATCTGTAAACCATTTACCATCATTGGCAAACTGAGGTGCGTTTCCTGGTTCGCCCCAAAGGGTCGAGTTGCTAAAGACTGGGGCAAATATTGCTCAGGCGCCAGTACTTTTCTGATAACCGTAGTGCCCGAAGCGTCTTTGAGCTCTACAGATAAATGAGGCCAAGGCTGCATCTTATCGTAGCGGTTACGGATTGAAAACTTCAGGGTTAATACGCTCGCTTGCCCCTCTACTTGTGTGCCAGGCGCTTGCTCGAGCGCGGTCGATTCAATCGTAATGCGGTCTAGGTGCCTCACCAACGACACTTCGCATTTTAATTGCGCACATGCTGTGCGTGCCAAAGGAAGCAACGTGGGAATGCGCGTCACGACTTCGTTGCGATAGACGTAAGCGAGCTGCACCAGCAAAAGCAGTGCCGCGCTCGTCATTAAAATCACCCAAAGCCAGCGGCGCAAGCCGTCTAACGGCGTCTCGTCGATTAAAAATCCTGGTGTACTACGCCCACTTGCAGAACTATGTTCGCCACGGAGTCGCGCTTCACCATGTACCCGCAAGACCGCTTCGGGATCCCGCATAGTCTCTTGATAAACGGGCTCAGGATGCCCAGCTAAAACGGGCTGTTCTATAGCCCGTTCAAACTCTGCGCCAGTTTGCGCCCGGCGCCTCAGTACAGAGGGCGCACTCGGTTGCTGTTCGTGCTCTGGCGGGGCAGACGCCACGACAGGTTGCGCGGCGTGTTCTCGCAGACTAGTCGCGCGCTGCGTCAAAGTTGGTAGCGCGCTTTCTAAAGCAGTCTGACCATCAAAAATATTTGTGCACTGGCCACATCTGACTAAGCCATCGTGCACGCGCAACTGCTCGAGCGACACCATAAAGTCACTTTGGCACTTTGGGCAACGCGTGACAAGACTCATTTAAGTCGCCTTCAGAATCGATAACAGCGGCAAAAAATATCCTCGGCTCAGGTTAGGCTTTTACGCCGGCCAAACACACCCAACCATCGCGCGCTTGCCAGACCGAGATCGTCAACCAGGGCGCATAGGCCGCCGCCACTTCTTGAGCTTGGCGCTCTAGCACACCCGATAAGATCAATTGTCCCCCTGAACGCACACGCCCTGCAAGCATGGGGGCCAAGACTTTTAGGGGATTCGACAAAATATTGGCGACCACCACATCGTACAGGCCATCGGCTAAGTCATCGGGCAGCAGCGACTTCACCTTCACTTTATTCACGCTGGCATTATCGCGCGTCGCTTGAACGGCCTGCTCATCAATATCCACCCCAGTGACCTCTTGCGCACCCAGCATGGCAGCAGCAATTGCCAGGATGCCCGAACCACAACCATAATCGAGCACCGAGGCGCGCTCGGGCAATTCGGCGGCCAACCATTCTAAGCAAAGATGCGTAGTCGGATGGCTTCCCGTACCAAACGCTAAACCCGGGTCAAGCTGAATCGCGATGCGATCAGGCTCGGGCACCAGCGGCATTTGATCTGAATGCCAACTTGGGACAATAAAGATTCGGGTACCAACCTCGATCGGGCCAAACTGAGATTGTGTCAGACGCACCCAGTCAGCATCGGGGACTTGTCGCAAAAACCAGGGCAAGTCAGTCTGCTCATCCAGATCAAGTCTGGCCGCTGCAAGTAGCTGTTCAGGATCCGTGCCATCTGCTAGTAGCACGATCACCCGATTGCGACTCCAGGCCTGCGTATTCGGTTCGCTGCCAGGCTCGCCAAACAGCGGCTGCTCTTCGTCGGTATCAGAATCTGCATCTTCAACCGAGACCGACAAAGCACCGGCTTCGAGCAATGCGTCAGATAAAGGCTCTGCCAACGTACCCGGACACAACAACACCAATTCACGCATGAGAGTTTCCGTTCGCGAGGGACTTGAGATCTACGCGCCTGGCGCGAGACGATCGCTTAGGGCCGAGCCGCAAGCTTGTGTTCTAGATAATGAATACTGGTGCCACCCGCCATAAAATGACTATCCGCCATGAGCTCGCGATGCAAAGGAATATTAGTTTTAATCCCCTCAACGACCATCTCAGACAAGGCGATTGTCATACGCGCCACGGCTTGTTCGCGCGTATCTCCGTAGG
>CAIYCP010000681.1 GCA_903924715.1 uncultured beta proteobacterium | reverse complement strand
GATTGTTTTTAATCCCAAAGTCGTGCATGACTTTGTCGGCGATCACCTGAAAGTCTTCGCGCTTGACGCCCACATCGCGAATACGAGTCGGTAAGTTCAAGTTGCGTACCAACTGTTCGATTGCCTCGGCGGCCTCCATCCCTTCGCAGCCCATCGCCTGCGCAATCATTTTTTGTTTAGGGGCGTTCACGACTTTGTTGTAGCGCATCACCGCAGGCAGCAACACGCACGAGGTATAGCCGTGGCCCACCCCCGCATGGGCACCAAACACATGGCCGATCGCGTGGCTGGCACCTACACGCGCACCAAATTCAAGAATACGAATCGACATCGCCATGCCGCGTTGACAATCGAGTCGTGCATCGAGATCCAGCGGATTGGCGAGAACACGCGGAAGCCCTTCAGAGAGCAGTTTCAAGGCTGCCATACCAAAGGCGTCCACACAAGGATCGACATTTAACATCGACATGAACTCGGCGGCGTGATCAACTGCTTTAACGCCACTGGATAAAAACAAAGACATTGGAGTATCAAGCGTGACCAAGGGGTCAACAATCACTGCTCGCGGTGCGGTCATTGGGTAGCCAAAAATCTCTTTGACCCCCGCTTTGGTGTCTGAGCAACCTGCGAACCAGGTAAATTCTGCAGCCGAGAGGGTTGTGGGCACGGCAATCATTCGCAGCCACTGCGCTGCATCCGCTGGCCGCGCGCTGCCGTCGGTGGCCGCAAACACAGCCGCCTCGTGCAGCTGGGCGTGCGTGGTGAGCCCTTTTTGCAACGCCACCAGAATCACTTTAGTCGCATCAATAACCGACCCGCCACCGATCGCCAACAACACATCTGCGCCTGCCAACCGGGCAGCGCTCGCCCCTTCTAACACGCAGGCTTGCGGCACATGCGCGGTGATATTTGTAAATTGACCCACACAGCGCGGGCCTAACGCTTGAACAATGGCTTGATAAGAGGGCGTTGCAGCAACTGACTTGCTGCCTAAAACAAAAACACGCTGACTTTGGGTGCGCTCAAGCTCTTTAAGCACCGCAGTGGCGGCTGGCTCTCCAAAGCTGATCCGTACAGTAGCGCTAAAGCAATGAAATGAGGGTTGCATCGTCGGTCTCCGTGAGGCGTCTGTTTGGTGCGCCATTCTTAGATAACCAGATTATGCCATTGTGTCTGATATAATTTTTGACCACGCCGATGTAGCTCAGTTGGTAGAGCAGCTCATTCGTAATGAGAAGGTCGACAGTTCGATTCCGTTCATCGGCACCAAAAACTCTTATGCAGATTGCTGCGTAAGAGTTTTTTTTACCCCAAATATCCCCCGATAAACTCCGCGCATTCAAGCGCTTTGACGTTATCATTACTCAAACTAAAAATACTAATAACTTGATTGTTTTCAAGCTTTAGAACAACGGAGACTCGCAATGCCCCTATCAGGCGGACCTTGGTTTGCATGGCACCGCGGGTGTCACTTAGCTGCGCTATTCCTAATTTTGCCCGCGCTAGCTTTGGCGCAACCGCAACCCTATCCGAACAAGCCTATCCGTTTGGTGTTGCCCTTTGCTGCAGGTGGCGGCGCAGATAACAACGCACGAATCATCGCCGAGCCCCTCGCAGCTAGATTAGGTCAACCCATTATCATCGACTACAAACCGGGCGCGGGCGGCACACTAGGCGCCAATATCGTGGCCAACGCCTTGCCCGATGGTTACACCTTGCTTTACGCCACACCGGGTCAGCAAATGACCAACCCGCATTTGATGGACAAGATGCCCTACGATGCGCTCAAAAGCTTTGCTTCGGTGTCGCAAGTCATCGAAGGTAGCAACGTCTTAGTTGTCAACAAAAATTTGCCCGTGAATTCGGTCGCTGAACTCATTGCACTCGCCAAAGCCAAACCTGGCACCATCAACTTTGCAAGCTCTGGCATTGGGTCTTCAAGCCATTTGGCTGGCGAATTGTTTAAATCGATGGCTGGCATTGATATTGTGCACGTCCCGTACAAGGGCTCGGGCGCCGCAATTACAGAGGTGCTCGGTGGCTCAATACAAATGACCATTGACACGGTGTCGGTCTATTTGCAACAAATCAAGGCAAATAATGTCAAAGCCCTGGCGATCTCTACTCTTGAGCGCAACCCCATCTTGCCCGACCTACCCCCCATTGCCGACACCTTGCCGGGCTTTGCTGCGGCTCCGGTGAACTACATCACAGCACCTGCGGGCACGCCTCGCCCGATTATCGAACGGTTAAACCGCGAAATTAATATCGTGCTTAAACTTCCTTCGGTACATGAACAATTTGCGCAAAATGGTGCCACCGAAAAGGGCAGCACTCCAGAAGCCATGGATGCACTCATTCGTTCTGAATCTGCCAAGTGGAAGAAAATTATTGACCAATCGCGGGCGACGGCAAACTGATGCGACCGACGCAACCAGGCTGGCGCAATCTGCTCGTAGGCTTTATGAGTTTTCTGAGCCTGACGGCCCCTTTGCATGGCGCCGAGTATCCCGACAAGCCTGTCACGATTGTTGTGCCATATACCCCAGGCGGAGTGACGGATGTTTTTGGCCGCGCGATCGCGATGAAACTCAATCGCACCTGGAATCAAACCATCATCATCGACAACCGTGCGGGTGGTGGCACCATTATTGGCACTCAACATGTTAGTCGTGCGACTCCCGACGGCTATACACTTTTACTCACAAGCTATGGCTTCACGTCAAACCCGATTCTGCGCAAGAGTCTGCCCTACGACCCTGCTTCACTCACGCCGCTCTTATTAATCGGCACCTCGTCGAACATGTTAGTGATCAATGCAAAGTTGCCTTATCAAGACTTAACCGACGTTTTGAAAATGGCTCGCGAAAAACCGGGCGCACTGATCTTGGCGTCATCCGGAAATGGCTCGAGCCCTCATGTAGCGGCTGAGCTCTTTGCCACAGCCACGGGTGTACAAATCACGCATATTCCCTATAAAGGGACGTCACCGGCCATGAACGATTTGCTGGGCGGTCAGGTCCACGGCATCTTTGATGGCACCTCTGCCATGGGCAACGTCAGTACCGGCAAACTTCGTGCAATCGCAATTGCCTCATCGAGCAGGCACCCTCACTCGCCTGATGTTCCGACCTTTCGAGAGCTGGGTGTCGATTTGGTTTTTGGCGGCTGGTTTGGTTTTTTTGTACCAAGTGGCGTACCCCAAGCTCTGCAAAATACCATCTTTAAAGAGATTGAAGCTGCGATTGCCGATCCCGAGGTGCACGCGATCATTGCCAAAACAGGCTTGGTGATACAAAACATGACGCAAGAACAATTCAAACTTTTTTTAAACAAAGAAAGCGTGCGCTTAAGGCAACTCACTGAATCGGCGAACGCGACGATTAATGTTGAATAAATAAACCCGGAGACTCACAATGACTTTAGAAACAATCACCGTTGATATTGCGGATAATATTGCAACGGTCACACTCAACCGTCCACCTGCAAATGCACAAAATGCTCAAATGCGCAGTGAACTCATTGAGACCTTTGACGGTTTCAATGACAACAATGCAGTCAAAGTTGTGGTGTTGACTGGGCACGGTAAGATTTTTTCAGCCGGCGCCGACCTAAATGAACGACCAGGCTTGCGTGATCAAGAAGGCGCCTATTGGCGACACAATCGTTTGGTGCGCGAAACCGGCAACTCAATCATCGAGTGCAATAAGCCAGTCATTTGTGCCGTTAACGGTCCGGCCATTGGCGCCGGTTTCGGACTAATGACCACCTGCGATATCTGGATTGCCTCGAACACCGCTTTTGTTGCGATGACTGAAATTAATGTGGGCTTAGCAGGCGGCACTGCAATGCTGCAAAGTGTGTTTGGAAAATCACGCGCCAGACGCATGTTTTTTACAGGCATGAAAGTATCTGCCGATGAGCTTTATCGACTGGGCTTGATCGAGGCAAGCTTGCCTCCAGAAGAGTTGATGCCCTACACCATGGAACTTGCACGCGAGATTGCGAGCAAAGCACCGATCGCGTTGCGCTATGCCAAGGAAGCCGCACAAGTTACCGCGGTAATGCCACGACGCGAGGGATACCGTTTTGAACAAAATCTAACAGTTGCATTGTCAAAGACTGAAGACACAGCTGAAGCTCAACGCGCCTTTAAAGAAAAACGACCACCGGTCTATAAAGGTCGTTAACCCCCTCCCCTCTGTCAATCGATCTAGAACGTGAACGCATGTATGAACCCAACTCTTAAAGATGACGCGTTTTACGACGCCTTCAAGCACGAGCTACAGTCCTTCGCAGACGAGCAATGCCCGCCTGAAGTGCGTGCCGTGGTCGCGAGTGGCGGCAAACTTGGTCGCGAACAATACAGTGCCTGGCAACAAAAGGTGTTCGCGCGCGGGTGGGGCGCACCGAGCTGGCCCGTTGAACATGGTGGTACGGGTTGGGATGTCAAACAGCGTCTCATTTTTGAAGAGGTGATGGCCGAGTCACACTGCCCGCCAATCTATCATCATGGCGTTGGACACATCGGCCCCGTCATCATGAAATTTGGTACGCCGGCTCAGCAACAGCGCTTTTTACCAAGAATTTTAGATGGCTCCGAATGGTGGTGTCAGGGCTATTCAGAACCCGGCTCGGGTTCTGATCTGGCTTCGTTGCGCACAAACGCTGTACTAGAGGGCGATCATTACGTGATCAATGGTCAAAAAATGTGGACCTCTCATGCACACGAGGCCGACATCATGTACACACTGGTCAGAACTTCAAAAGAGTCTCGCAAACAAGACGGCATCTCTTTGATTTTGATTCCGCTTGATACGGCGGGGATCACAATTCGTCCAATTCGCACGATCGACGGGTGGCACCATGTGAATGAAGTGTTTTTAACCGATGTTCGAGTTCATAAAAGCCACTTGGTTGGCGAAGAAGGACGCGCCTGGCGCTATGCCAAGTATTTGCTTGAACGCGAACGGCTTCCTCCAGCCAGCGTGGCACGCCTAACCTTGTTATGGCAACGCGCCAAAATGTTGGTTGAAGGACAGGCACTTAAAGATCATGAGACGCGCGATTTAAGCAGCCTGTCGCATCGCTTACTGCTGATTGAAGGTGCCTTACTTGGTGCGCGTGAAATGCTTTCGAGTGCAACCGAAGCGCTGATGCAACAGCAACCTTTAGGAATGAAGCCCTCGGCGCTTAAATTGCAATGCAGCGATTTAGCTCAACAAATCGTTGAACTTGCCATCGATGCAGTGGGCCCTGAAGTTGCGACACGCTTTATTCACTTAGACGGAACTGAACACGACGACGCGCTCTGGGCGCATAACTACCTGTACTTCAGAAGCCGGACGATCGCTGGAGGCACAACCGAAGTGCAACGCAATGTGGTGGCCCGTGAAATATTTGGAGAATAAGCAATGACCTTCACCACTCAAGCACTCGTTGAAGGACCCGTATTTGATGCAGCGCTGCGCTTTGCCGCCGACGGCGTTTCGCAACGCGAAGCAAACACAACCGACCTGATTACTAAAATGGGCTGGGCAGCAACCTTAATTGCCGAACAAGATGGCGGTTCAGGCGGCAGCCTTGAAGACCTTGTGGCTATCATCGATGCGCTCGGACAACATGCTATACAGTTGCCACTGCTCGAGCGCTGCGCACTTGCACCGCTTTTGCTTGCGGCCGTCGAACAGCCGGATCAACGGCGGCAATGGTTGAGTGCGATCGCCGCAGGTACCTGTGTGATCTCTACCTTGAACACCACAAAACCCGATCTAGGCGGTGCTGCGCTGAGCGCAGTGCTGAATAAAAACGGCGATGCCTATGTACTAAACGGTAGCCTGCTTGGAGCGAGCCAAGTCGCGCATGCCACACATTATCTGCTTTTGGCACAGCAAGAAAAAACCAATATGCCGATGATTTTTTTGATAAATGCGGATGAAATTCCTACGCCTATCAAACACTATCATTCGATCGACGGTTTCAATACGGTTGATATCGTGTTTACTAACCACACTACTGCTAAAGCACATTGCCTTGTGCAAGGCTCGTCTGCCGCTGCGGCGATCGAAGCTGCTAAAAACATGGCAGTATTAGCAACCTCAATTGATATTGTCGCCGCCTTAGGCTCGCTGCTTGAACGTACGATTCAATATCTTAAAACTCGCACACAGTTTGATGTTGCGCTCGCGAGTTTTCAAGCGTTGCGGCACCGAACAGTTGAAATGTATGTGCGCTATGAGTCTGCCCGTGGCATGTTGCAAGAGTGCCTGCGTCACGACTTAACCAGCGTTGGGCAAACGCGACGGCTGCGTCTGCTCAAGCTCTGTCTGGGCGAAGCTGCACGATTTTCAGCACAAGCAGCCATTCAATTACATGGTGGCATGGGAATGAGCGAAGAGACCCTCGCAGCTCGGTTGGCTCAACGCTTGATCACCAACGAGTATCGTTATGGCGATCGCTTATTTCATACTAAAGCACTCAGTCTCGAGACCAACTAAATATCATGACAACACTGCACCAACAGCACCCACTCTATGGCTTGTTTGAGCCTCAAGCCGTTGCGATCTTAGGCGCTTCGTCAGATCCAAACAAGCTCGGCGGAAGACCTATTCGTTTTTTGCGTGACGGCGGTTTTCAAGGAAAGGTCTACCCGGTCAACAGTCGCAATACTGAGATTCAGGGCTACCCAGCCTTTGCCTCGATTAAAGACATTCCGGGCCCCGTCGATCAAGCCATTATTATTTTGCCAGCGACCGCCTGCCAAGCAGCGCTTGAAGAGTGCGGTGAAAAAGGCGTCAAGGTCGTACAAGTATTTAGCTCAGGCTTTGCCGAGGTCGGCCCTGAAGGCGTCATCGCACAACAACAGTTGGTCGCTACAGCAAAGCGCTATGGGATGAAACTGCTCGGCCCAAATTGCTTAGGCGTTGTTGGGGTCGTGAACCGTTTTTTTGCGACCTTTTCGACCGCACTTGAAGCCCTGACGCCCTCACCAGGCACTATTTCTATCGCAACACAAAGTGGTGCGTTTGGTTCCTGCGCATATTCAATTGCGATCCAGCGAGGCATGGGGCTCAGTCGCATTGTGGCAACCGGCAACGAAGCACATATCGATGTCGCCGAATGCATTGACTACTTCGCACAAGACCCCGATACAAAAGTCATTTGCGCTGCGATCGAAGGCTGTCAAGATGGTAATCGTCTTAGATCCGCCCTGCTAAAAGCTGCGCAAAATAAAAAACCCGTCATCATCATGAAAGTCGGCACCTCAACTGTGGGAATCGCAGCAGCTGCCACACATACGGGTTCGCTTGCAGGTAACGACGCAATCTACGACGCCATCTTTGCTGAGTGCGGCGCCTGGCGCGCGCAAACGATCGAAGAAATGCTAGATGTTGCCTATTTTTGCTCAAAGCTACCCGTACCTGAAAATGATCAAGCCGGGATTGTGACGGTCTCGGGCGGGATTGGCATTTTGATGGCGGATGCCGCAGAAAATAATGCGATTGTTTTGCCCGAATTGCCACCGAATGCAGTACAAAAAATGACTGAATTATTGCCGTTTGCACCACTGGGCAATCCGATGGATACCACCGCGCAAGTCACTGCTGTTAAAGATGGCACCACGCGCACGATGGACATCATCTTAAGCGAAACGCAATGGTCGACGATCTTCTTGTATATGGCCCAAACGGCTTGCGCACCTAAACGCTTCGAATCGATGCGTCTAGCACTGATTGCCCTTAAGCAAAAACACCCTACGCGCAGTTTCATCTTAATCGGACCGTCTGACGATGCTGTACGTCGTTCTCTTGAAAGCGATGGTTTTATCGTGATGACAGATCCAACGCGCGCCATGGTTGCCGCGAGCGCCTGTATCGCTCTTGCCCAGCGCCGTAAGAACTTAGTCCCATTGCAGCCACGGCAAGCGGCTCCAAACAAGCTAGAAAACATTCAAACTGAAGCGCAAGCCAAACAATTACTGGCGCAACATGGCATCCCGGTTTTGCAAGAGCGCGTATGCGCCTCTAGTCAAGAAGCCATCTCGGCTGCCCAGGCGCTTGGCTTTCCGGTTGTCGTCAAAATCTTATCGCCAGATATCCAGCACAAAACCGAAATCGGCGGCGTTCTCTTAAACCTGACAACTGAAAAAGCTGTTTCTGACGCGTTTGATGTCGTGACGCAGCGTGCGCGTAGCGCGCAGCCCGGCGCACGCATTGAGGGTGTACTCGTCTCGCAAATGGCAGGCGCCGGCTTAGAGACAATTCTTGGCGTTCACCAAGACCCCGTCTTTGGCCCGATGATGATGTTTGGTCTAGGTGGGATCTCAGTTGAACTCTTTAAAGATGTCGCCTTTGCTTCTGCGCCGCTTTCGCAGGCCTCTGCACAAGCCTTAATCAAACGGGTGCGTGCCTCAAAGCTTTTGGCCGGTTGGCGAGGTCAAACCGCCTACGATCAACAGGCACTGATCAACGCGCTTGTGGCGCTATCTAAGTTTGCACTCGCATACTCAGATCAACTTGAAGGCGTCGACATTAATCCCTTTTTGGTGCAAGCAAATGGCGCCGTCTGTCTAGATGCATTGATTACAATACGTGCCTAAGTGAACCACAAAGACCCCTGAAGAAAATGATTCCCTACCCTGAAACGCTTTGGCAAATTGTCTTGATGGCCATTCTATTAATTGCCGCCGTCATCAACGCAGTGCATCAGGCTGAAGTGATCGCGCACAAAACAGGAGAGCCACTCGGTACCCTGGTTTTAGCCGTTTCGGTCACAATCATTGAAGTGGCGCTTATTGTTTCAATTATGCTTTCAGCAGGCGCAAACGGCGCACTGATTGCGCGCGACTCTGTGTTTGCTGCAATCATGATTGTCAAGAATGGCGTGATGGGCGCCTCAATCTTTTTGGGCGGTTTACGGCATCGCGATTTAT
>CAIYCP010000680.1 GCA_903924715.1 uncultured beta proteobacterium | reverse complement strand
CAGCGCATCGCGCGGCATAGACAAGCCAAAAGCTTGGATAGTGCCTGCATCTGGCTCGGTCAGGCCTAGACACATGCGCAAGGTCGTAGTTTTGCCAGCACCGTTAGGGCCGATCACACCTAAACACTCGCCTGCTTGCAATTGAAACGATAAATCATCAACAACAATGGTGTCACCGTAGCGTTTGACGAGGTGTTGGCATTCAAAAAGAGGTTCTCGCATACACATATTGTGCCCCGCCTAAAATTCAAGCTTATGACGAAAACTCTCAGCGTATATCTTCAATATGTATTACCTAAGCTGGCCTTGACCGAATTGGCAGGCCGTTTTGCTAATTGGAAAGGTGGTCGCTATACGCATGCGGTGATTCGTTGGTTTGTCAAACGCTATCAGGTCAATATGGACGAGGCAGCAGACGCTGACATCACGCATTACGCCTGCTTTAACGACTTCTTCACGCGCGCGCTCAAATCAGATGCCCGGCCTTTGACAAATGCGCGGTGGATATGTCCAGTAGACGGTGCGATCAGTCAGTTCGGTCGCATTGGTGGCGACCAGATTTTTCAAGCCAAAGGACACCGCTACAGCACACGTGCTTTATTGGGCGGTGACGCGCAGTTAGCGGCCCAATTTGATAACGGCGACTTCGCGACTATTTATTTAAGCCCTAAGGATTACCACCGTATCCATATGCCAACGGCAGGCCGTTTGTTGCGCATGATCCACGTGCCGGGCGATTTGTTCTCGGTCAATCCTGCAACGGCCCAAGGCGTGCCCGGTTTGTTTGCACGCAATGAACGCGTGGTGTGCGTGTTTGATAGTTTTGTAATGGTGCTGGTGGGCGCCACGATTGTGGGCAGCATGGCGACCACTTGGCATGGCGTGGTCAATCCGCCGCGCTCACCCACGGTGCGTGAGTGGCATTACGACGATGCATCGATTCATTTGCAACAAGGCGAAGAGATGGGCCGCTTTTTATTGGGCTCTACCGTGGTGATGTTGTGGCCGCAGAACACGCTGGTGATTAACCAACATTGGGAGCCGGGGTTGGGTGTTCGCTTGGGGGAGAAGATGAGCGAAAGCAACATTTAAATTGCTAAAACATCCTTGTAAATTAAACATGGCATGTTTAATTTGCAAGAATAAAAAACTACATATTGCGGCGATATTGCCCGCCTACTTCAAACAATGCGTTGGTAATTTGCCCAAGTGAGCAAACCCGCACAGCGTCCATCAACACTTCAAAGACATTGGTGTTATCGATCACGGCTTTTTGCAAACGTTTAATTTGTACGACAGCATCTGCTTGGTGACGGGTATGGAAGTCTTGTAATCGATTCAACTGGCTCTGCTTTTCTTCTTCAGTTGAGCGCGCTAATTCCAAGGCGTCTGGCACGGGATCGCCTTTGGGGTTACGGAATGTGTTGACGCCAATGATGGGCAGTTCACCCGTGTGCTTGAGCATCTCGTAAGTCATGGACTCGTCTTGGATACGGCCACGTTGGTAGCCTGTCTCCAT
>CAIYCP010000679.1 GCA_903924715.1 uncultured beta proteobacterium | reverse complement strand
TGCGATCACTGGTACACCCTCGGCCATTCTCGATCGCATCAGCAGCGATATCGCGACGGTGGTCGCACAGCTCGAAGTACAAAGCAAGTTTCGCGACTTCGGCACTGAGCCCGTTGGAAACAGTCGGGCAGATTTTCAGACGTTCGTGAATGCAGATTTACCGATGTGGGCAAAATTAGTACAGCAATCTGGTGCGAAAGCCGAATAAGCATTACCAACCAAGTTTTGCACGTATTTGCTTGAGAGGCCTGCCTCTCAAGCGCGCGCTAGGCCACGCGGGATCGGCTCACCCAACTTGCGGCCCAAAATGCAAACGCAAACAAAATCGCAGTGCCACACACCGCGATCAACACGACGTGATATGACTCGCCCAGCATCCACAAACTTGCTGCCGCAACGGGGCCAATTGCTCGAGCAATCATCGTCGGGATCGTCAGCAAACCGTTCAAAGCGCCATAAGCATGACGGCTTAACATCTCGGGCACAACCAAACTGCGCACGATCGTAAAAATTCCGTTGGCCAAGCCATAGCAACCAATCAAGAGCGCAACAAGCCAAAATGCGGGCAGCTCTATGCTCGCCAAAATCCCAAAAACAAACGGAAACGCACAGGCGACCACTGAGCCCAAGATCCGCATCGGCGCGCGGGGTGCAAAATACGCAATCAAAATACGGCCAAAGACTTGCGCGGGCCCCAATACAATAAGCGCCTGCACGACATCTGCCGTGCTTAAGCCTTTCTCTTGCAAGATCGGGTAAGCGTGAAAAATAAAAACTGTAAACATAATCGAGTAAAGCGTCAGCGCTAACAAGAGCAACCAAAAAATCGAATTCTTCAGTGCCTCTTTGACAACCGCACGATCACGCGTTTTGTTTTCTTCACGCGCTTGCGCAACCGTCGTGTGTTCAAGATCATATTTGGGTTGGATACACAAAAAATAAATCCCCGCCCACAACAGATTAATCAATGCCAACACAAGTAACGATTCACGCCAGCCAATACTATCAAGCAAAAACTGTTCAAGCGGAATAAACGCAGTGCTCGCAAAACCACCCCACAAGGTAATCGTCGTAATGCGAGAGCGCGCATTGGCGGCGCCAACCCTGCGAGCCATCACTGCAAATGCCGGCTCATACAAGCACCCAGCCTGCAAGGCACCAATGACAGCACTCAGTAGATAAAAGCTCATCAATTGACTCACGCTAGACCACCACCACAACATGCCGGCAGCAATCAACGAAGCACCTGACATCATCCAGCGGCCATAACCCCGATCAATTGCAACGCCAACGGGATACGTGAACACGGCAGTGACCAGCATGCTGATCGTGGCGCCAAAGAAGATCTCGGATTTGGACCAATTTAAATCTGCCCCCATTGCCTGGGCCAGCAAGGGAAAGCTGTAATACAACGATCCCCACGAGCACACCTGGCCGAGGCCTAGGATATTCGCCATCCAAAGCGAGGGCAGCGCCCGAGTGGTCATTGTTTAAACCAACTGATAATTTGTTGCGTTACAGCTTGCGGTTGTTCACGATGTAAGAAATGCCCCGCGTGA
>CAIYCP010000678.1 GCA_903924715.1 uncultured beta proteobacterium | reverse complement strand
CGAAGAGACGCCACACTCCGACGCGATTACCGTAGTCACGCACAGACCAATTACGGACATTCGGAATCTTCGCGTGCTCGCGTGCGACGCGTTCGTTGGTATTGCCAGGCATCACATCATCAAGCCCAAAAAACTCGATGTTAGGATTGATCCAAACTGCGATCCGGGCATTATTGGGCCACACTAATTTTGGTCGTTGATGGATGGGCGTATAAGGAAAGGGGCCGTAGCGTTGTGGTTGCATAATCAATGACTCTGTTTATTTTTGACGACATAATCGCGCTCGCCTTCGCCGTACTTGCGCGCGATTTGTTCATCGGTTAGAAGAGAATTCTCGAGTTCATTAATACGTTCGTAACCGACAAGTTTAGTGATCGCAGCCATATCCACCAACAGATCAGGACGATCCGTTAACTCACCGGTATCAATACATTGTTTGAGTGTTTCGAGCGCTTTTTGCATGCCGGACAACGCTGCAGCGGGCAAGAGCCTTGGCAGACTGACCCGCGCGACGCCTAGTTCGGCCAAACGCGTCAGTGAAATCAACGGTGAAGTCGGACGTGCCCGCAAGCCAAAACCCATATTTACGTTCACGGGCACTCCGCGCGCAGCCTCAATAATCCTAGCGATGTCATCTTCGCTGCGAATAGCATCCGCATAAATCATATCGGCGCCTGCAGCCACATATTCTCGAATTCTTATAATCGTTCCTTCAATACCCTCTACAGCAATCGCATCTGTACGCGCGTTGATAATAAAGTCAGGATCTTTTTTTGCCTTAATCGCCGCTGTAATTTTTTGTGTCATCTCGCTCGTTTCGACGAGCTCTTTGCCATTCATATGACCGCAACGTTTTGGCATGAGTTGGTCTTCAATATTGATCCCTACAACGCCAGCCTCTTCAAAATACTGCACTACATGGTAGACCGTCACCGCATTTCCATAACCTGTATCAGCATCAGCCATAATCGGGATCGAGACGGATCGAGCGATATTTCGACAGGTGTCGACGTTATCGCGCAAACTAAAAATGCCAATATCCGGCACACCTAATACAGAGTTCGCCAGCCCAGCACCGGTAGTCGCAGCCGTTTTAAAGCCCATTGCCTCCACCATCATGGCACTGTAGCCATCGTAGACACCACAGGATACAACCGGCCGTTTACCCGCGAGTAACTCTCGAAATATACGCGCTTTCGTTTTCGGCTGAACAGATTTATTACTAGTCATTAAGTTTCCAAGATCGTTGATAAATGAAGAAGGCAAGATCACAGCTGATCGTTTATTCAGCCTTTAAAGAGTTACTTTCAATTATTTGTCGCCACTTTTGCGTTTCCTCTTGGATCAGTTTCTTGAAAGCATCTGGGGTTCCAGACATTACGTCAGTTCCAATCGACGCATAGCGCTTGGCCATTTCAGGGTTAGCCAATATTTTTTGTATCGCTGTATTGATGGTCAGAATCACCTGAGGAGGCGTAGCACTTGGCGCTAAAAGTCCATTCCAAGTGAACGCCGTGTAATTCAAGACCCCAGACTCAATCATGGTTGGTACGTCAGGTAAAACGCTCGCACGCACGAGGCCGGTGACCGCGAGCGCTTTAACCGTTCCGGCCTTGATTTGAGGTAGCGCAGAAGGCAACACATTAAACATGACCGAGACCTGACCCGACATCAAATCGGTCATGGCCTGGCCGCCGCCCTTATACGGAACATGCACAATATCCAGATTAGCAGCAGATTTAAAAAGCTCGCCCGCCAAGTGCAACGACGTACCTGTTCCGGGCGAGGCGTAATTTAATTTTCCAGGTCGCGCCTTGATATAGGCGATTAGTTCTGTCACAGAACTCACCGGTAAATCCTTTTGTACTAGAAGCACATTTTGCACACTACCGATTAGCCCGATAGGCTCAAAAGCCGTCAGCGGGTCAAAGCCCAAATTGCTGTAGAGACTGGCATTTGTCGCAAGCCCCGGCGTTCCCATTAGCAGCGTATAGCCATCCGCTTTTGCACGCGCAACCTCTGCCATCGCACGGTTACCGCCCGCGCCAGGCAGATTGTCGACAATCACGGTCTGGCCTAGCGCCTCACCAAGCGCTGGCGCAACCGTACGCGCGAGGATATCGGAGCCCCCGCCAGGTGCGAAACCCACTAAAATTTTAATCGGCTTATCTGGGAAGTCGGCCGAGACGTTGAACGCAGACAGTAAGCCGAAACAGTACAAAAAGGCTCGCGCATACAACGCGAAAGGTTTAAAAGGTCTCATTATGACTTCTAAAAGTGTTCGCCCAGCTAGACATCAAGGCGTTGATGGGAGAGCAAAAAAGGACTAAGGTTCACACATTAAAAGTCAATGTAGCGGGGCGGCCTCCATGCGTCAAGAACTGTTGTCAACCCAAGGGCTGGTTTTCAATCAAGTTCCGGTGATTGACGTCAGCCCATTGTTTTCGTCAGATAGCATTCAGATTGCAGCCGTCGCAGAACAAATACGTCAGGCATCCGTTGAAATCGGTTTCTTTTACGTTAAAGCCCATAATATCTCGCCTG
>CAIYCP010000677.1 GCA_903924715.1 uncultured beta proteobacterium | reverse complement strand
TTGTGGTGATTTTCTTTCCGTCTTTTAAAGTAAGTGTGACACGCGAAGGCTTGAGCCTTGGAAATTGAGCGTTTAACGCCGGATCTTCTTTAACAAAAACCCGCTGACGCAATGCCGCGACCTCTTTGCTTTGCACAAAAGACTCAGTAAAAGAGCCGTAGCCGGCATTACCCCGTAAGGCAATGGCCGCGACAGCATGAGGCAATGAATATTTTGAAGCAAACCCATTGCGCGGTGTCTGACTTTGCATCGCTGAGGCAAAGCGATACGTGTCAACATCTACGCGCTCGATTTGGTCAGGTGTCGTCTGTGCTTGCGTCCAAGCCTCTTCAAAAGCATCTAGCGACGCATAGATTGGATTACAGCAGGCACGCAATCTGAAGTAATTACGCGTGATTTCAAAACGACTACCCAACTCTTCAAGCAGTTTATCTTCTTGATAGCCATCGCCGACCAAGTTTGCAAAGGCCTCACCGATCGCATTATCTTGTGCAATAAAACCTGCCTGCGCCATTTCGGGCGCTAACAACGCAGCAAAACCGCACATGCCTCCAGCAACATTCAACGTTGTTGCGCCTGCAACGGCATTGGTATAGCTTGGGGTCAAAACAAGTGTCGCGGCAATTTGCATCGCTTGACTGGTTTGAGCCATATTTAGACTTCGCAAACGCGCTCCGCCCGCCGCCGCACCAATCATCGAGCTTTGACCATTTTGATGAGCAAGCGGTCGTGGCTTGAGGGCATAGCCCATTCGCACCGCAACGTCATACCCCAGCACGAGCGACAAAAGCAAATCAGCACCGCTTCGACCCAAGACTTCGGCACTTGCGAACAAACCAGGCAATACCTGGACCCCCGCCTGACAAGCAACGAAACGATGCCCTTCGCACAACTCGATTGAGCGGCCGGCAGTACCGTTTATCAGCGCAGCTGTACGAGGATCGTTAACAGGCCAACCACGCATCAAAACGGTTGCACCCCTTCCTGCGGTACTCGAAAAGGTCTTTTGTAACGCCTGCACTTCGGGCTGTTCGAAACCGGCGAGTATCACGCCGAGCGTATCCAGCAGGACGAGTTTTGCGTGATGCTGTACCGAAGCAGGAACATCACTTAACTGTGTCTGACTAACAAACTGCGCAAGGGTGTCAACAGGGCTCGGCATATTCAATCTCAATCAGTGGATAAGTTCAGACGCAACACCTCGGGCAACCAGCGCGCGCGCTCTTCTGCGATAAAGTTTGTGAATTGCTCAACGTTACCCGGCATGGTTTCGATGCCCATTGCAATCATTTTGTTGGAAAACTCAGATGAAGTCAGTATGGTATTGATGGCTTGATTCATTGCAAGTACGGTCGTCTTTGAGGTTTTGATAGGCGCCATCAGGCCAAACCACGAGGAGGCTTGCATACTAAACCCCTGCTCTTGCAATGTTGCAATATTAGGCAAATCGCTAAACCGCGTCGCACTCGCGATACCCAAGGCTTTGACCTTACCTGCTTTGATATTTTCAATTGAAGTCGAGAGCGTATCAAACATGTATACCGTATCACCCGACAGCACACTCACCAACGCCGGTGCGACACCGTTAAAGGGCACATGCAAGGCACTCATCCCAGCCTTTTGATTAAAGTAGACCCCGGCTAGGTGAGGGATCGTGCCATTACCTGCAGAAGCCATGGGCATCAGATTTCTTAAGGTATTCGCACGGGTTGCCAATTGTTTCGCATCGTTCATGGGCGAGTCTGCCTTGACGATCAAGATCAGTGGCGAGCGCGTCATGCCGGAGACTGGCGCAAAATCTCGCTCGGGGTCGTAAGGTAGTTTTTTCTGAAGACCCTGATTGATGACCAACACCGAAGGCGATCCAACCAGATACACCGTGCCATCTGGCTTGGCTTGCGCTACATACTGTGCTGCGATGATCCCACCCGCCCCGGGCTTATTCTCAACAACGGTGGTTTTACCGATCAGCTTTGTCAGCTCTGCCGCAATCAGGCGTGTGATCTGATCGGTGGGCCCACCCGGAGCGAAGGGGACGATTAAACGCGTTGTGTCTTGGGCGTGAGCCCCGACGGACACACAAACCCAAAGCACTAAGAAACCGATCAGCTTAGGCATATGCTAATAATGAGAGTTGCGACAGAACTAGAGAATAGAGTAAATACTCTATTCTGTCAGGGCAGCGAAATGTGCCATTAAATTAGATTTTTCTTCAAAACCAAAGCCTGCTGCACCCGAGATGGTCACCACACCATCATCAATCGTCGTTTGATCACCCAGACCACCTATCGGCTCAAAGACACCAGGATAGACCTCACAACCACCAAGCCCTAAACCCGCTACGGCATGCAGACCCATTAACTGACCACTATGCGGATAGCAAAACTTACGATCGAACCCGCGGCTTTCTAGTTCAACCAACATTCGAACATATTCGGTCACGCCGTAGCACAGGCCTGGATCCATTTGAAAAATATCAAGATCAATTCGCGCTCCGCCAAAGAGCGCCAGATTTTTGACGTCTTGATGTGAAAAAAGATTTTCACCCGTTGCAAGAGCGCCTTTGTATTCTTTGGCGAGCAAACTATTCAATTCAAAATCAAGTGGATCACCCGCCTCCTCGTACCACATCAGTTGATACGGCTGCAGCGCTCGGCCATAGGCAATAGCCTGTTCTAAGTTCAAGCGCCCATTGGCATCCACTGCAAGCTTATTACCTGCCCCAACAACCGAGAGCACGCGTTCAATACGCTTCACATCCTCGACCAAGGTGGCGCCGCCAATTTTCATTTTGAAACGATTAAATCCCAGATTTTGATACGTGCTTAGCTCTTTTTCGAGCCGACCAGCCTGTTCGCCCGGGTAGTAATAGCCGCCCGCAGCATAAACAGAAACTTTTGGCGAATAATTCTTATTGCCGAAATGTCGCGCAAACAAAACACTTGCAGGTTCATCATTAAGCTTTGCATTAAGATCCCACACCGCCAATTCAAGACCGCTCGCGGCATGTGCACGATCGCCATGTCCGCCGGGCTTTTCATTTTGCATGGCGCACTCCAAGACTTTGTCTGCGCTCAATTGTCCGTTATCTTGTAATAAGCTGTCGGGTTTAGCCGCAAGCAGCCTGGGTACCATGCGCTTCTCAATGATGCCGCTTTGTGCATAGCGACCAATCGAATTAAAAGATAAACCAATGACCGGGCGACCATTGCGCACCTGATCTGTCACTAACGCGATCAGTGATACGGTATGGGTTGAAAAATTAATCAGTGAATTTGAAACGTTGCTATTCAAAGACACTGATTTTTCGAGAATTTTTGTAATCTTCAAGCCATACCTTTATTAATTGAAATGCTCTAAACGCTGCTACAGCGTTTAGAGCGCGACCGCGTTACATCAAGAAAACACCTTTGCCAGTCGTTTGCTTATCAAACAACTGATACGCTTTCTCAGCGTCTGCCAGCGTCCACTTGTGGGTAAACAAACTGTCGACATCGATCTTTCGATCTGCAATGAAGCGTGCGCAATCAGCCTGGCCATTCGTTGAGAACGTCCAAGAACCAATCAGGGTGACTTGGCGGCGCAACATATCCGGGCTGACATCCAGCGACACGGTGCCACCCTCTCCAACAAAACACGCCTTACCCCAGGTACGAACGCTTTGCACTGCTTGTTTTCTGGCTTCAGATGACGATGAAGCATCAAGCGTCGCATGTGCCCCCAAGCCATGCGTTAATTGACGAATAGCCGCCACCACATCGGTGCCCTGAGGGTTAATCACTTCACTTGCGCCAAACGCTTTTGCACGCGCAAGGCGTTCTTCACTAACATCTAAAGCAATCACGCGTGCGCCCATGGCAGCGGCTAGCTGAGTCGCCGAAAGGCCGACAGGCCCTTGTCCAAAAATCGCAATTGTTTCGTCGCCCGCAAGATCGAGGCGTTTCAAGGCACCCCAGGCGGTACCCGTACCACAGGCAATCGCAGCGCCCGTTTCGAATGACAGCTCAGCGGGCAGATCAACGATGGTGCTGGCGGGGCACTTCATGTACTTGGCGTGTGCGCCATTGCCGGTTGCCCCATACACTTCAGCAACACCTTCAACACACAACTGCATCCAACCAGTTGAACAATGGGGGCAGGCGCCGCAACCACGGTAGTGATGGCACATCGCACGCTGGCCAATGTAGGCTTGTTTAGGGCTCACGTTCGAACCGACTGCGACCACTATGCCACAAGGTTCGTGTCCAGCGATCACAGGATCAGCGTTGGCGAAGCCCAGTGATTTCATCGCTTCGCCAGGCGCTGCGCGATAAAACTTCAAATCGCTACCGCACATACCCGAGGCTTTGATCTCAAGCACGACTTCATTTGGGCCGGGTGTTGGATCTGCAAAGTCGCGCATTTCAATTTTTCGATCGCCAACAAAAACAATGCCTTTCATGTTGTATCCTTTTTAAATGAAGTTGTCTCGAGTCGTTTTGATTACAAAGATGCTTAACGCAAAATAAAGGGGTTGGCCGGTGCGCCTTCGGCGTAAGAGATCCAGACACTCTTGGTTTCAAGGTATTGCTGAATAGAAGCCAAACCGCTTTCACGGCCCAGTCCAGAGTGTTTCATGCCACCAAAGGGCATCATATAACTGACTGCACGATACGTATTGACCCACACCGTGCCGGCCTTGAGCGCAGAGGACATTCTCATTGCCCGGCCAATATCACTGGTCCAGACACCCGCAGCCAAACCGTAGATTGTGTCATTCGCCATCTTGATCGCATCAGCCTCTTCGTCAAATCCCATAATGGCCAATACAGGACCAAATACTTCTTCACGCGCGATGCGCATATTTGGATCGACATCCACAAAAATAGTCGGCTCGACAAACTGACCGCCAGGTAGATCGCTTGCGGTTGCCGGGCCACCACCCAAGATACAACGCGCACCTTCGGCTTTGGCAATATCCATGTAATCAAGAATTTTTTTGTACTGCCCTGGCGTGGTCACGGGGCCAATATTGGTATCGGGTGACATCGGGTCACCCTTGCGCGCCGAAGCCCCCAAGGCCGCGACCTTTTTAGTGAACTCTTCGCGAATCGAGTTTTGTACCAACAGGCGCGAACCCGCGATACACGTTTGACCCGTTGCCGCGAAAATCCCTGAGATCACCCCCGCCGCTGCTTTGTCTAGATCGCAATCAGCAAAGACAATGTTGGGTGACTTACCACCAAGCTCAAGCGACACGCGCTTCATTGACTGTGCAGCTTGGGCATAAATTTTAGCGCCCGTCGCATCTGAACCCGTAAACGTGATTTTGGCCACATTGGGATGATCGACCAAAGCAGAACCTGCTTCAGCGCCATAGCCCGTGACCACATTGAAAACGCCATCCGGAAAGCCCGCCTCTTTTGTCAGCGCCGCATACTCAAGCGTTGAGACCGACGCAAACTCTGAGGGTTTAATCACGACGGAACAACCCGCTGCAATCGCCGCAGCGCATTTCCAGGCAATAAATAATAGTGGCGAGTTCCATGCCGTTAAGACACCTACGACGCCTACAGCTTCATAGCGCGTAAAGGCAAACATGTCCGGCTTATCAATCGGCATTACTGCGCCTTCGATCTTATCGGCTAACCCACCGTAATAGCGAAACCATTCTGGGTGATAGTTCACCTGACCGCGCATCTCGGCCATTAACTTACCATTGTCACGCACTTCGATTTCAGCTAACCGCTCAGCATGTTTAGTCACTAAGTCGGCTAGGCGAACCATTAACTTGCCGCGTTCAGTTGCGGTCATTTTTGACCAAGGGCCTTCGCGCATTGCGCGCGCTGCCGCGGCCACAGCACGATCGACATCTTGCGCGCAACCTTGGGGGATACGCGCCCAGGGCTTGCCTTGGTAGGGGTCAATGCTATCGATCCATTTTTTGCCAACGGGCTCGACATATTGGCCATCGATATAGTGATTGTAGGTTTTCATAACACGGTCTCAGTCTGCTATTGAAGTAAGGTTTTAACGTCTTGCGCAATCGTGGTCATTGCTTGGTCTGCCGCGTCAACAATGTTGTACAAGCGAACAAAGCCATGGGGCAAGCCTGCCATTCGTCTCGTCACAACTGACACCCCAGCTGAAATCAATTTCTTTGCATACATCTCGCCGTCGTCTCTTAAGACGTCATACTCTGACGTCAATACAACCGTGCGAGGTAACCCTTCGATGTTCTGCTGTGCCATCGGTGATATCTTAGGATCACCATGCATCGACGCTGGGGCATAGTTTTCGAAAAACCATTCCATGTCGCGTTTCGTTAATTGCATGCCAGCGCTGTGTTGCTGATACGACTGGGTATTGAAATCATGGCCAGTCACGGGGTAAATCAAAAGTTGGCCTTTGATCGCTACACGCCCGAGTAACGAATGCGTCGCAACCGCAGCAAGGTTGCCACCCGCGCTATCACCACCCACTAACAACGGAACTGTTGCACCGACAAGTTCTGTTAAATGCGCTGCGGCCCAAACGATGGCATCTTCACTATCATTAATACCGGCTGGAAAAGGATGTTCTGGTGCCAAACGGTAATCCACCAAAAGCACTGCGCATTGACTGCGTGTTGCTAAGGCGCGTGCCATCGCATCAAAATCATCGATGGTACCGATCACCCAGCCACCGCCATGCAAATACACGATCAATCCATTCACTTGCGCTGCAGGCATAAAAAGTCTGCCCGCGATTGAACTCGCACGTGTTGGTATCTTGAGGTCTTTGACCTGATAAATATCAGGTCCTTTACCAAGTGCCGCGCGCGTTGCGGCAGTCATGTCTCTGGCATCCTGAGGGGATCCTGCAGATAAGGCAGGGCGACCCGCCGCTGCCATTTTTGCAAAGAGTTGAGCAATGGTTGAGTCTAGTGGCATCGGGTAGCTCTCATGTCTTAAATCAACGGTACAAAAGCAATTACTTTTAAAAAATTAGACGATGCAATTCATTCCCTATTCGGGTTTGATTCCCGCATCTTTAGCGACCTTGCCCCAGCGTGCTTGCTCTTTTTGGATATAGTCAGCGAATTGTTCCGGAGTCCAGGGCGTAGGCACCGCACTGAATTGGGCAAACTTTTCAATGACGTCGTTAGACGCCAAGACTTTATTCATCGCCGCGTTAATCTTTTTAACGATCTCTTTAGGGGTGCCTGCAGGCACCAAGATGCCCTGCCATGAGCTGATGTCAACGCCCGAGTAGCCAGACTCATTCACCGTTGGGATATTGGGAGCAACTTTTGAGCGCTCGGGCGTCGTAATGGCCAGGCCACGTACCTTGCCCGAGGCCACCTGCGGATATACGCTTGAAAAGGGATCAAACAAAACCTGAATCTGCCCACCCATTAAATCTGTGACCGCCGGCGCACTACCCTTGTACGGGATGTGATTCATCTTGATGCCGGCAAGCCCAGAAAAAAACTCGACCGCCAAATGAATCGAAGTGCCGGCGGTACCGTAATTTAATTTACCGGGATTGGCTTTCGCGTAGGCCACCAACTCGGCCAAGGTCGCCGCAGGTACGGTCGGATTGACCGCAATCAATAAAGGCTGCACCGACACCATACCAACTGGATCAAAGCTTTTTAAGGGATCGTAATTAAGCTTGGCCATCGTCCACTGATTGATCGCCATGGTGCTGATGTTGCCCATGACCCAGGTGTAGCCATCTGCCGGGGCGCGAGCCACCACTTCGGCGCCGATCGCACCACTTGCACCCGCCCGATTTTCAGCGACCACGGTTTGCCCAAGTTCTTCTGTCAGCTTGGCGGCCATGGTTCGCGCAACAATGTCGGTTACACCAGCGGGTGGAAACGGAATCACCATTTTGATGCTGCGCTCGGGGTAAGACTGGGCCTTTGCAGCGAAGACGCCTAGCGTTAAGGCGACTGCCGCTGTCTGCATGAATATAAGTTTGCCAATCGTTGCGATGTGCATGGTGTTGTCTCGGTTATTTTTGCGTATTACCTGCAATGCTAACGAACAATGGTCAGTCGTTCAATACTAATCGCACGAGAAAACAATATCGGTACCATTATCACCCTCATACAGGTCACCCACAAAGGCCAAGCCGATCCATTCCCAGCCGTGCTCAGACAGCCAGTCTTTGTAAACCTGGTCTGACAAGTCGCGGGTTGCAGGCATTTCAAAGCGCACCGTCACACTGAGCGTGATGCCATTCTCGTCACCATCCATGGCCCACTCAGCGTTATCTTCAGTCAAGGCCACCTCAATCACACCCGTATTGCGCCCTAACGACAACCCTTGCTTTTTAAACAACCCGCCCGTGAAATAGTTGACATCAAGCTGTAAGGGCTGCAAAGCATCCCAGGCAGCCTGCTTGAGCCGTTTGCGTTCAGCTGGGGTCGAAGCCCCATTGGCCTCTAACAATAATTCAGACGCATCACTGATTTTGCCGTAATCCTCGTCATCATCTATTTCATCTTCAGCCGGCAAGTTGATCTTCAGCCCTGAGATGGTCCATTCAAATTTAGCAATTCTGGTCATGATCGTGAACTAACAATTATTTGGTGAAATGAATGATTGCATTATGCACTGAAGCAGCTCAAAGGTCGAAACTACGGGTGCACTGTCGACTGTTGCATTTTCTTACAACCTCAGCCTTATATTGCGCAGTCATCAATAAAGAAATCGCCGCCTCCGTGCTCGGAGGGGCGACTCTAGTTGGTATGGTGACCGCGTTTATTGCTGGCAAAAAAACGACAGAAAAATCGACTTAACGAGCCAGCACCATTCCCCGATAGCCCTCTGCCGCAACTTGATCGCAGATGA
>CAIYCP010000676.1 GCA_903924715.1 uncultured beta proteobacterium | reverse complement strand
TGGCGCTCTAACCAGCTGAGCTAACCGCCTGTAAAGACCGCTATTGTATCGGTTTTAGCGGTTCACTGTCAAAAGCCAGTTCTAAAGCCTTACAGTTGAACGGCTCGCACAAAGGCCTGCATCTTTTGCACACACTTTATTCCTGGTCGCTCTTCGACGCCGCTACTGACATCAACTGCCCAAGGTGTGATCCGTTGTATCGCGGCCTGTACATTTTGCGCGTTCAAACCTCCGGAAATAATCAAAGGTCGGGCTGCGAAGCCCACGTCTTGTAACCCAGCAAGCAACCCGTAATCGAACGATTGACCGCTACCACCAAAAGCGGCGGTATAACTATCAAACAGCCAACCAGCGGCCTGCGAAAACGACTGACAGGTCATCGCGACCTTAGCGGTCGTATCCAAGTTTGGAGCCCCAATCCTGAACGCCTTCAAGAAAGGGACGCCAAACGAGGCACAAAAGCCCGGGTCTTCGTCCCCGTGAAATTGCAACAAACTCGGTCGCATTTGTTTGATGACTTCATTCACATCTTTCAGTTCAGGATTTACAAATAACGCAACGGTGCTCACAAACGCAGGCAAAGACGCACACAAGTCAGCGGCATGCGTCGCACTAACAAAACGCTTACTGGGCGGATAAAACACGAACCCAAGTGCATCGACACCTAGTTGTGTGCACTGACGCACATCTTCACTGCGGGTCAATCCACAGATCTTGATGCGAGTACGCGTTACCTGAAGTGCTTGCATGATCATCGTTTGAAAAAATGTCTAGAAGTGCAATCGACTAAAAAATTTAGTGACACGATCGTTTCGCTATTCTAGTCCGAGTTCAAATAAACCCAAGCCTACGCGTCTGCGTTGGGGAAGTGTGAAGTTTGGGTACGAGACGTCGGTCAGATACAAGCCATCTGGGGCAAAGGTCGGTGAACCTTTTGTTCGGTCCTTTAGCGCCAATAATTCAGCCATAAACTCGGGGGCTTGCCTACCCTGTCCGATCTGCACTAATGCACCGACGATATTGCGCACCATGTGATGCAAAAAAGCGTTGCCGTGTAAAGAAACAAAGATCAAATGATCTTTTTGTAGAACGCTCAATTCTGTGATGGTACGCACGGGCGATTTGGCTTGGCACTGCGAAGAACGAAAGCTACTGAAATCATGTTCGCCTAGCAAACATTGCGCCGCCTGCTTGATGGCTTGAACATCAAGCGGTTGAAATACCCAACCTGCACGCCCTGCCCAAAGAGGTTGACGCACCCGACTATTTAAAAGCACATAGGTATACGCGCGTGCAGCCGCCGAGAAGCGTGCATGGAAATCATCCTTTACATACTGAGCCCATTGCACTGAGATCGTGTCTGGCAAATGGGCATTCACCCCCCTGACCCACGACTCTTCAGTACGCACACTGTCACAATCAAAGTGCACCACCTGACCCAGGGCATGCACGCCTGTGTCGGTACGTCCGGCGCAGGTTGTCTCAACTGTTGTAGCGGCGAAGCTTGCCAGCGCCTGCTCTAAGGTGTCTTGAACCGTTTGTCTATGCGGTTGCTTTTGCCAGCCCTGCCAAGGGCGACCGTCGTACGAGATTCCTAACGCTACGCGCGCCATACATGCAAACATTTCGAAACTGCATACTTTGCACGCGTGCTTGAACTGAAGGTCATAGACAAAGACTGATTCAACGCCTCAGCGCTCAAGCCGTTTTTGTTGCAGGTTTGGCTTTGCCGGCAGCACCTGCGCTTAAGTTGAGATCAATATCCTTGAGCTGTTCGTCAACACCAGCCTTGGCGGCTTCTTTGCTCGCACGTCCTTTACTGCGACGCGCACCTGTACGTATTAAAAGCCAAGCGACCAGTAAGCCGCCGATTGCCAGAACACCAATCAAAATCGCTTGAACGTGGTTGCTCACGACCGTCCATGCTTTATTCAGCATGCCGCCAATCCCGTCCTCAGCTGCCTCTGCAGCCTTAGCAGCAGCAGATTGATTCATCGCTTCTTTTAACTGGTCAACATTTTGCTGCAAGCTATCAACACGCGCGGTCGTTGGCGTTTGCTTCAATGCATCTTTGAGCTGCTGAACGTTCTGCTGCAGGCTCTCAACACGCGCCGCCGTTGGCGCTTGACTCACGGCTTCTTTTAGCTGTTGAACATTTTGCTGCAAATTGTCAAGCCGCGTCGACGTTGGCGCTTGGCCAACCGCTTCTTTTAACTGTTGAACATTTTGCTGCAAGCTATCTACGCGCGCTTGAATATCTGCAATCTCTTTTGAGGCAGAGGTGCGGGCGTCTGCACGCTGATCAGTCGGGTTTGTCGAAGTTAATTTGACACGGTCACCGGCGGCAGGAGTGGGTGCCGGAGCAGCGGTCGAGACCTTGCTCGATTGCGATGCGCCAGCGGGGCTTGCGACAGTTTGTGGAGCGCGAGTGGTGGTGCTCGCACCTCTCATTGTTTTGAAGTCATTGAGATGCTTCTGATGCATGCTACGTGCTAACTTTGAATCAATTGCACGCACAGCATCAGCATCTGGTATCTGCAGCGTGCTACCCACACGCAATAAATTCATATTGTTTGAATAAAACGCCTGCGGATTAGCTTGGTAAAGCGCCCACAGCATTTGATACATATCCGCACCTGAAACCGCATTGTTCAATGCGATCCCAATAAGCGTGTCTCCATTTTTTACTGTAACCGTGCCCCCACTCAAAGGCATATTCGCCTTGGTGAGCACCAGAAAACTCGATTGAATTTTTGTTGCACCCGTCGCAGAAGATACATCAAGCAGTACATCGATCACCTCACGGTCAACAACTTGTGTTGAGCGCAAAACCAGCATGCGGGAGTCTTGCGAAAAACCGGGCTCGATTGCAACGGAGAGCGACGCCAAGCCAACGGGCGGGGTCAGCCCTGCTTTTGCCCAATCCTCTGCTGAAGCCGGTTTCACTTGTAAGTTAGTGAGATCTGACTCGGTTAAACCATTTAAGGGAATTGACATCTGCAACGCAGCACCCGGCGCTGAGTCGACGCGACCGTGTCCAGCCTGCATCGCAAATGCTTGCGAGGTGAGGACGAGCGAACATCCGAACACCAAACCTACGGTTTTCGACATCCGGAAACCTGCAAAGAATTCATTACGCATCGCCACACCTCGTTAACTTACAGTTCGCCAAGCGCTATACGCAGCATTCTGCGCAACGGCTCAGCCGCACCCCAAAGTAACTGATCTCCAACGGTAAAAGCACCGAGGTAATCCGAACCCATCGATAATTTACGCATCCGTCCAACTGGGATGTCTAGCGTACCCGTTACCGCAACCGGTGACAATCCCTTAAGTGTCGCTTCTTTTGTATTTGGAATGACTTTCGCCCAAGCTGTACCGGCTGTCAATATATCGGCAATCTCATCAAGTGGAATATCACGCTTGAGTTTAATGGTTAAGGCCTGACTATGGCAGCGCATGGCTCCGACGCGCACACACAACCCGTCAATTGGGATCGGTGTTGAGCCAAAACTCTCACCGCGCCCTAAGATTTTGTTTGTTTCAGCTTCGCCTTTCCACTCTTCGCGGGACATTCCGTTACCTAGATCTTTATCGATCCAAGGAATCAGGTTTCCGGCCAGCGGCACACCAAACTGTTCGGTCGGCAATTGCCCGCTTTGCTGCAAAGCCAAGACCGAACGATCAATATCAAGAATGGCAGAGGCAGGATCACTTAGCTTTGCCTTGACCTCAGCATGGATTAAACCAAACTGAGTCAATAATTCACGCATGTGCTGCGCACCACCGCCTGAGGCGGCCTGATAGGTCATCGTGGTCATCCATTCAATCAGATCCTGCTTGAACAGACCCGCCAGGCCCATCATCATGCAACTCACCGTGCAGTTGCCACCTATAAAATCTTTAACACCGCGTTTAAGCGCAGCATCAACCACACCCCGATTGACGGGATCGAGCACAATAATGGCGTGGTCTTTCATGCGCAAAGTGCTTGCAGCATCAATCCACATCCCTCCCCAGCCAGCCGCCCGAAGTTTGGGATAGACCTCAGAGGTATAGTCGCCGCCCTGCGCAGTCACGATAATGGGTAGTTTTTTAAGCGTTTCAATATCAAACGCGTTTTGCAACGGCGTTGCGCCCGCCCAATCAGGCGACTGCCCACCTGCATTACTGGTCGAGAAAAAGACAGGGTCGATTAGAGAAAAATCACCCTCATCACGCATGCGTTGCATGAGCACCGAGCCCACCATGCCACGCCAGCCCACCAAACCTACGGATTGTTTCATCTCAAAAAACCAAAAATCGTTTAAATACTTGCACTTATGAAAATTTTAACACCAAGCCTATCGGTTAAGTCTGCTTCAAGCCAAGGCCTTTAACACAGCATCACCCATTGCTGAGGTGCCAACTTTTGTCATGCCTGCTTCAAAAATATCGGCAGTACGTAAACCTTGTTGCAGCACTTTACGCACAGCTTGTTCAATTCGGTCTGCCTGAGCCGGTTGATTCAGTGAATAACGCAACATCATGGCCGCTGACAAAATGGTGGCCAAGGGGTTTGCAACGCCTTTACCTGCGATGTCAGGCGCTGAGCCATGACTAGGCTCATACAGCCCTTGCCCTGAAGCATTTAAAGAGGCTGAAGGCAACATACCGATTGAGCCAGTCAGCATCGAAGCTTCATCCGACAAGATATCGCCAAACAAATTACCCGTCACGATCACATCAAAATCGCGAGGGGCTCGCACTAACTGCATTGCAGCATTATCGACATACATGTGTGACAAAGCGATGTCTGGATATTCTTTACCGATTTCAGTCACAATGTCGCGCCACAATTGAGAGGTCTCGAGCACGTTGGCCTTGTCAACACTGCACAGACGGCGTTGACGCTTTTGCGCAGCTTGGAACCCCAGATGCGCAATGCGACGAATCTCGGGCTCGGCGTAACGCATCGTGTCAAAGCCTTCGCGCGAACCGGCAAACGGGCCGTCTGGAGCTTGACGGACACCGCGGGGTGAACCGAAGTAAATGTCTCCGGTTAATTCACGCAGAATCAAAATATCTAAACCAGACACCACTTCAGGTTTAAGTGAGGAGGCATTGGCCAGTTCTGGATACAAAATTGCTGGGCGAAAATTCGCGAATAAGCCAAGTGCCTTACGTAAACCTAAGATGGCTTGCTCGGGGCGATGCTCGCGTGGCAGCTTGTCGTATTTCCAGTCACCGACTGCACCAAATAGCACTGCATTCGATTCTTGAGCAAGCTTCAAAGTCGCAGGTGGTAAGGGATGCCCGTGTAGGTCATACGCAGTACCACCAACGGGAGCATGCTCAATTTCTAAAGGTAGATTCAACGACTTCAGAACTCGAACGGCTTGCTCGATAATCTCTGCGCCGATTCCATCGCCTGGTAATACTGCAATTTTTTGCGTCATGTTGCCCTCGTCCAAAAATAATGGGCCGGTAAACCGGCCCGACATCTAGATAAATTAACGTGTGCCGATTGGTTGAACATCTAACCAGGGATGACGGGCCAGTCGCTCGGCTTCATAGGTTCGAATCTTGTCGGCCTGACGCAACGTCAAACCGATTTCATCCAAGCCATTGACCATGCAATATTTGCGATGTGCCGTGATCTCAAAATCCATCGTTCGTCCGTCAGGGGCAATCACAATTTGCTTTTCGAGATCGATGGTGAGTTTGTAGCCCACAAAGCCACGCACCTCATCAAACAAACGCGAGATCTGAAGCTCAGACAGCACGATTGGTAAAAAGCCCGTCTTGTAGCTGTTATTAAAAAAGATATCAGCAAACGATGGTGCGATCACTGCACGAAAGCCGTATTGCGCCAAGGCCCACGGCGCATGCTCACGACTCGAACCACAACCAAAGTTTTTACGGCCCAATAAAATTGAGGCGCCTTGATACCGAGAGTGATTCAAAATGAACTCGGGGTTCAGTGGACGTTTCGAGTTATCCATGCCAGGTTCGCCGTGATCTAAATAACGGACCTCGTCAAACAAGTTGGGGCCGAACCCCGTGCGCTTAATTGATTTCAGAAACTGCTTAGGAATGATCAAATCGGTATCGACGTTTTCGCGATCGAGCGGGGCGACCAATCCTTGATGTATGGTGAAAGAATCCATTTTTTTTACCGGAGGTTACGTACGTCAACGAAATGACCAGAAACAGCGGCGGCTGCCGCCATTGCCGGACTCACAAGATGGGTGCGACCACCCTGCCCTTGGCGTCCTTCAAAGTTGCGGTTCGAGGTCGAGGCACAACGCTCGCCGGGTTCAATGCGATCGGCATTCATGGCCAAACACATCGAACAGCCGGGCTCGCGCCATTCAAAGCCTGCTTCGATAAAAATTTTGTCGAGCCCTTCGCGCTCGGCCTGCGCTTTGACTAAACCTGAACCGGCTACGACTAAGGCCTGACGAACGTTGCTGGCCACGCGACGGCCGCGGGCAACGACTGCAGCAGCACGCAGATCTTCAATACGCGAGTTTGT
>CAIYCP010000675.1 GCA_903924715.1 uncultured beta proteobacterium | reverse complement strand
TGGTGTCAAGATTGCCGGTCGGTTCGTCGGCGAGCAGTAACGCAGGTCGCGTGATCAACGCGCGTGCAATTGCCACGCGTTGTTGTTGCCCGCCCGACAACTCATCAGGGTTTTTAGTGAGATGATTGCCTAAGCCAACCTCGTCTAACAGGCTTTTTGCGCGTTCAACAAACTCTGCTTTAGGTTTGCCCTGTTTGATCATCAACGGCATTAAGACGTTTTCTAGCGCAGTAAAAGCCTGGATCAGATGATGAAACTGAAAAACAAAGCCGATGGTGTTGCCGCGTAAGGCAGTACGCGCCTCGTCTTCCATCTCGCGTGTGGGTTGACCCAAAATGTACAGCTCGCCCGAGGTCGGTTGATCGAGCAGTCCAATGATGTTGAGTAAGGTGCTTTTGCCTGAACCTGAGGGGCCCACTAAGGCCGAAAAATCACGCTCTTGTACCGTCAGATTGATACCGTGCAAAATTTCAACTTCGTTGGGTGAGCCGATGTTGTATGACTTGCGAACATCGACCAATGACAACACGGGTGAGGGGGCATCAGACATAACGAATCGCCTGGACTGGGTCCAGTCTTGAGGCACGCCACGCAGGTGCCAACGCTGCCAGTATGCCGACTACAGTAGCAATCGCTGCTGCGCTGCCCATTAAGGATGACGGTACGTCGATATAAAAGAGCTTCGGACCAAAAATATTAAATGCCATCACTAACCCGTAGCCAAGACTCGCACCGACAACCGAACCAATCAGCCCCAGTATCCCGCCTTGAAATAAAAATACCTGTAGCATTTGTGAACGTCGAATACCCATGGCACGTAAGATGCCGATCTCTCGCGTGCGCTGGGTGACGCTAATCGCCAAAACGCTGGCGATACCAAATGCCACTGAGAGCGCAACAAAAAAAGTAATGATCGAGGTCGACAGACTTTGCGAGGCGAGAGCGTTGACCAGTTGAGCGTTGGTCTCCATCCAACTTTCGGCTTTCAGGCCCGTCAGACGCGAGATTCTGCTAGCAGTCGCATCTGCGCGAAACAAATCTTGCACCGTCAGGTCAATCAGATTGATACCTCCGTATAAACCTAATAAAGATTGCGCTTGTTTCAAATCCACATATACAAAGCGGGCATCTAAGTCACGAACACCAATTTCAAAAATACCGGAGATGGTGACGATTGCGACGCGACCATCACCCGACTCGATGCGTAATTTATTGCCGGCTCTTAAGCCCAAGTCGTCTGCGAGTAGTTTTCCGATGACTGCATCGCCTGCGCCGACTTTGAACCTGCCAGAAATAATATCTGTACTGATCGGGATAATTTTTTCATAACGAGGCGGATCAATCCCAAGAATTGAAATCGATTTAAAGACTTCGCCTTTGCGGGCGAAGGCCGGGCCTGACACGACTGGCGATACCGCTTTGATTTCTGGCAGGGTATCGAGAGTGTCGCGTACATCTTGCCAGTTCAGGATTGAGCGTAGTCGTTGCGCGCGCTTGTCTTCAGTGACTAACGCCACAGTACCTTCGCGGCTCGGCGTAATGATATTTTTTTCATCTGGTGGTTGAACACGGATGTGCGACTGGGTGCCCAGCGTGCGAGCAATGATGTTGCTTTGCAGGCCAAGAATGAGTGACGTTATAAAAACTATGACTGAGACGCCAACTGAAATCCCCACCATAATCAGCGCGGTTTGAGTACGTCCTTGACGCATAAACTTCAATGCAATGGTTGATTCAATCCACATTGTCAGTTGAACTTGACTGGCGTTTCTTTACGCGACGAGAGGCCCTGGGTGTGCGTGGGGATTGGTTGAGCCGCTAGGCGAACCCGCGTACCTTCTTTAGCACTGGCTATTAACAATACCCAGTCATCTGCTTTGAGGCCGTGTTTGATTTCAGTGAGTGCCAAGCCTCTCAGGCCAAGTTCGACAGCCGCGCGTACGACTTTGCCGCTTTGCACGGTGAGCACGTTTGCTTGCGTACCAGTGACTGAAAGTAAGGCGTCATTAGGTATCACCAGTGTATTTGCACGCTCGGCGGTGACGATATCGACCGATAGTGTCATATCTTGTTTAAGGCCGTCTGGCACGGGGTCAATTTTTAACCGAATGTCGACGGTGCCGCGTTGAGGGTCGACTGTTGGCGAGATGAAGTTGACAAAGGCTTTGAACGGGCGATTGGGGTAGGCGTCAGAGATGCACACACCGATTTGTCCGATTGCGATGTTGCCAATGTTACGTTCGTCTAGAGGGATCAGAATTTCGGTGTCACCGGCGCGGGCGATTTCAAGCAAGGCTTTGCCAGTGGGTTGAACCGCATCGCCTGGTTCAACGTTACGTGTCAAGATCGTGCCCGCCGCTTGCGCCCGAATGGTGGTCTTCTCTAGCAAAGCGCGCGCGGCAGCCAGACGTTCGCGCAAGACGTTTTCTTCTGAAGCGCCCGGCTCAAGCGAGGCCACAAGTAAGCGCGCTTGCTCAAGCGCTTCTTTAGCAGTGTTTTCTTGATTTTCGGCCTGCTCGCGCACTTCGCGCGAAATTGAGTCGGCGTTAAAAAGATCGCGGCGACGCTTCACTTCACGTTGTGTTTGAGCAAACTGCGCTTCAGCTTGCCTGAGCGCAGCGAGCGCCTGGGGTCGGCGGGCGCGCTGCAGCTGTTCAAGAGTCGCTTGCGCCTCTTGCGCCTTCGCAGTCAGATCGTCCGCGCGCAAAACAATGAGGACATCACCTGCGTTGACTCGATCACCTTCTTTGACGCGACGCTCAAGTACGACACCGGGGATCTCGGTGTTTACCTGTATTCGCGATGTCGAAACAATTCGGCCAGTCGCGACGACATTTTGAGTCAGATCAATCTTTTTGAGCTGATAAGCGGGCACAAGCGGACCTTGCCAAACCTGAAAACCAATAACAAGTCCCAAAATCACACAGCCAAGCAAGGCAATTTGTATCGGGCGTTTAAGAGTCATCGGTGAGTCATTGCCTGAGAATGACGGTAATTCGTCGCCTCTACTGTAATCCTTTCTGGCGGTGTGGGTTTAAAAAAGGTTTTAATGCTTGTCGGGAACAGAAATGATGGAACTCATTCACGGCATCACACTTTATGCCGTGAATCACCCGACCGACTATTTCTCTAATGCGCTATAAATCAACGCATTGATTTTTTCACGATACTCTTTACGCACTTCGCCTGGCGTTGCGGCCATCACGACCACCACCATATTTTCTTTTGGATCTGCCCAAAACGTGGTGCCGTAAGCGCCGTTCCAAGAGAAATCTCCGACATTACCGTTGATCGCTGACATACCGCGTTCAGTACGAACGGCGACGCCTAAACCAAAGCCATAACCGACCCGTGCAGGTTCAGTCACCGCAACGCGGTTTTGAATCCCTGCATCGAGATGGTTAGAGGTCATAAAAGCAACCGTTTGTGGTGCGAGTACACGTTTGCCTTCAAGCGAGCCGCCGTTCAACAGCATTTGCCCAAAGCGAATATAGTCGCCTGCCGTGCCGTAAGCGCAACCACCACCGCAGTCATATTTAAGCTTGGTTGTTAAGATGGGCATGCTTTGAGGTGCGCCGGTCAAAGTGTCTGTTGCTAACGGTTGAGCAAACCGACTTGCGTCTTTTGCCGCAATATCAAAGCCGGTGTCGACCATGCCGAGTTTGCTAAAGATTCTCTCACGCATGACTTCATTGAGAGTTTTTCCAGTGATCTGCTCTTGGATCAAACCTAGCACATCCAGACCAAAGCCATAATCCCATGCGGTGCCGGGTTCATACAGCAAAGGGGCAGATGCGAGCTTCTCAATAAATTGTTTGCCATCTAAATCAAAGGCAGAATTTGAGGACGAAGCTGGAAATTGTTTATGGATAGCCGTTGCACCGCGACCACCATACGTTAAACCATTGGTATGACGCATTAAATCTTGAATCGTGACGGGCTTTTTTGCGGGTACCGTGGTTAAAGTGCCATCGGTAGCAAGCACACCCAGCTTCAGCGTTTTGAATTGCGGAAACCAGTTGGCGACAGAAGCATTCAAGGGCATTTTTGCTTCTTCGTAAAACGTCAATGCACTGACCGTTGTCATCACTTTGGTCATTGAGGCCAACGCAAAAATGGTGTCGGTGGTCATGGCGGTGTTCGTGGCTTTATTTCGATAACCGTAGGCCTCATAAATGACGAGTTTGCCATTTTTGGTGACAGCTACGACAGCGCCAGGCATTCTGTTGTCGACAACTTCTTTTTTAAAGAAGGCATCGAGCCGCTTGATACCATCGTCAGAAAAGCCTTGCGATTGTGGTGTAGCTGTGGGGAGGGGGGCTGCAGGGGTTTGGGCACGTAGGCCTGTACTCGAAGTGATCGCGACTGCTGCGATTAATGCACTGAGCTTGAATTTCATCGTCTTTCTCCGTCGGGTTGTTGCCAATCGTTATACAAATTTTGAGATCTTCTTTAGGGCAACCAGATCTTCGAGTCGCGTAATATGAAGAATCATAATTGATAATATCCTTCTTATGAATGCATCAAAGTTTTTAATGAAGCAACTGTTCATGCAGGGTTTAATTGCTTTCGCACTCTTACTCGAAAGCTTTTCGTGCGCCGCAGCATTTCCTGAAAGACGTGTGACGATTGTTGTTCCGTATCCGCCTGGTGGCAGTACTGATATTTTTGCGAGATCGATTGCTCATTATCTTTCGCAAAAATGGGGTCAATCCGTTGTTACCGAAAATCGCGGTGGTGGTGGCACAGTGATCGGAACCCAGTACGTGAGTCAGGCGCCAGCGGATGGCTATACCTTGCTAGTGGTTGCGTACGCCTATACGTCAAATCCTTTACTAAAAGAAAATCTGAGTTATCAGCCCAGCTCTCTCGCACCGTTGCTCCTAATCGGCACTGCGCCAAGCTTGCTTTATATCAATGCTAAGCTGCCTGCGCAAAACTTAGCCGAAGTCATTGCGCTGGCTAAAGACAACCCGGCCGGGTTGGTGCTAGGCTCGTCAGGCAACGGTTCAAGCGCGCACATCGCGGCTGAGTTGTTTGCCCATGCTGCGAAGGTCAAGATTACGCATGTCCCCTACAAAGGCATGGGGCCCGCCTTAAACGACTTGTTTGGCGGTCAGGTCATGGGGATTTTTGATATTCCGACTGGCATGATAAATGTGAAAGTCGGTCGACTCAAGGCAATTGCGATTGCCGCAGCAGAACGCCACCCCGATGCGCCCGAAGTACCTACCTTTAAAGAGTTAGATGTCGATATGGTGTTTGGGACGTGGTACGGGTTTTTGACGCAACAGGGTGTCGAGCAGTCTGTACAAAATCAGTTGCACGAAGCCTTAGCGCAAGCCGTTGCAGATCCTGCCGTCAAGCAGGCGATTGCGCGAACTGGGCTTGTGGTTCAGCCGCGTACGCAAGAAGAGTTCAAGCAGTTTTTAAAGGATGAAACT
>CAIYCP010000674.1 GCA_903924715.1 uncultured beta proteobacterium | reverse complement strand
GCGTATTGAAAGCCACGGATGATTTCCCACAACACAACGCCAATGCCACCCGCACCTACCATGCCGACGACGGTGGCTGAGCGAACGTTGGACTCAAAACGGTACAGGGCGAACGAAATCCAAAGAGGCATAACCTGAGGGATTACGCCATACAAAATTTCATGCAAGGCTGAGGCGCCTGTCGAGCGGATTCCCTCTACCGGCTGAGGGTCGATTGATTCCACGGCCTCAGAAAATAGTTTGGCCAAGATGCCCGTGGTATGAATCCATAGCGCCAACACACCGGCAAAGGGACCTAAGCCGACCGCCACGACAAATAACATGGCGAAGACCATCTCGTTGATCGCGCGACAAGCGTCCATCAATCGACGAACTGGCTGGTAGACCCAGGAGGGGACTAGATTCGATGACCCTAAGAGCGCCATCGGAATTGCAGTGATCACCGCAAGGGTCGTTCCCCAAAGGGCAATTTGTAGGGTCACCAGCATTTCTTCAATGAACAGACGCCACTGCGAGAAGTTAGGTGGGAAGAAGTCGGCAGCGTACGTTGCCATATTGCCCGAATCTTTAATCAAGTCTAGCGGACGCATATCTGCGCCCTGCCAAGAGCCTGTTAAAGCGAGCAATAGTGCTGCCCAAGACCCGTACCAAAGAAGACTATGCTTGCTTGGGGCGGGTGCGGACAACGCAGAGGCTGAGGTCGACACGTTCATGAGATTACTTTTTCAGAGCGGCAAGTTTGCTATCCAGCACTGCAAGCTTTGCTTTTTTTTCTGACTCGCCCATATTGTCGTCATTCTCAATTTTTAAGCGCTGGCTAAACAAATCCAGTTCGCGAATAGGGATGAGTTGCGCGTTCGTAGAGGGTTGAAATCCAGCCAATTTATTAATATTCATCAAAATTTCTTTTTCCTTGGCGTCGGTTTTTCCGTAGTTAAAGAAAAAGTCTTTGAGTTTTTGCTTAGTCGCCTCAGGCAAATCCTTCAGCATCAACAGCGGATCAGAGGCAATGAGTGGCGATGTCCAGATCACTTTGATCTCTTTGAACTTTGCAGGTTGAAGCGCTTCAAGTTTTTCTAAGGCTTCACTATTGGCCGTGGCGACATCAACTTGCTTGGATGCAACTGTTAGCAAGTTTGTTTCGTGATTTGCTGCGCGTGTAACTTTGAAAATCTTTTTCGGATCTACATTATTTTTGGCAAAGACGTAAAAGCCAGGAACCAGAAATCCAGAAGTCGAATTTGGGTCTCCGTTACCAAAGCTCAGTGATTTGGCATTTTTTAAAACATCTTCAACCGAGTTCAACGGGCTATCGCGGTGCACGACCAAGTGCGAGTAATAGCCGAGTGTTCCTGTAGCAGAGACTTGTTGGGCAAAGACTTCGGCGCCCGAACGATCAACAGCTTCCATCGCGGCCTTGTTTCCAAGCCAGGCTGCCTGTACTTTCTTGAAGCGCATGCCTTCAATAATCCCGGCATAGTCTGACGCGAAAAATGGATTAGCTTTAATCCCGGTCTGACGCTCAAGATCGGCGAACAATGGCAGCCAGTTTTGTTTCAAGTTTTGGCTGGATTCGGTCGAAATCAAACCAAAGTTAATCTCTTGCGCTTGTGCGCCTTGTGTACACACGAGCGGTGTGATCGAAAGAATGGCCAGTGCCAATAATTTTTTTAGCATTGAGTAGACTCCTATAAGTGAAAGCTAGGGTTAAGCGGCTTGGGTCAATGACATGACCGGATTTAAATGTGGACGTGAGATCGAGGCTGGTTGTGTAGCGCCGAGCGGTGCGAATAATTCTTCGACCTGAACCCCATACAATTCGCGCAGTAGTTCGGGTGTTAACGCAGCGGCAGCGCCATCAAAGACAATTTTCCCTTGATGCAAGGCGACGACACGAGGGCAGTATTTCAGTGCGATCTCAACCTGATGAAGCGATACGATGACAGTGCATTTATCTTCGCGATTGATGCGTGCCAAAATTTCCATGACGTTGCGCGATGACTCGGGGTCAAGCGAGGCGATAGGTTCATCGGCCAAAATTAAATCTGCACCTTGCACGAGCGTGCGTGCAATAGCGGCGCGTTGCTGTTGCCCGCCCGAAAGCGTTGAGGCGCGCTGGCCATGGCAATCTTGGATCCCAACGCGCGCAAGGGCTTGATACGCTAGGGTACGTTCAGCTTGATTAAATAGCCCCAACAGACTGCGCCACAAAGGCAAACGGTGTAAGAGCCCGACTAAAACATTTGTCATGACCGACAAGCGATCAACTAAATTAAACTGCTGAAAGACGAAACCGACTTTCGCCCGTGATACGCGAATATCAGACGCGATCTGGCCGTCTTTTTGAATGACTGAACCAGCCACTTCAATTGAAGATCCTTTGACTGGATCTGCGGTGAGCAACCCAGCGATATGGCGAAGCAACGTCGACTTGCCTGAGCCAGACGCTCCGATCAGCGCAATCATTTCACCCTGATTTGCAGATAGACTAACGTCACAAAGCGCAGGCTTTTGGTCATTAAAGTGCTTGTTCAAATGGGTGATGCGTAGGGCGGCAGTCATAGCATGAATCCTTCATTCGCAGCTTGTCAGTATGTCTAAGTGACATGACAAATGCTTTACAGTTATGTGAATTTTGAGATCAAGCACGTCGTATCGGCTAGGGGCAATCGGCCCCTGGATCTACACGACTTGAACGCCTTCACGCCACACCGAGCGGGCGAAAGCCTGGCTTGCTTGACCGGTGGCTTCATGCATGCGCATGCGCACCAGATCAGCTCTAAAACCAATTTCAAGGGCACCGCGATCGTGTAAACCGGTTGCTTGTGCGGGATTACGTGTCACCGTAGCAATTGCATCCGGCAAACTCATCACGCCCTCTTGTACTAAACGAGCGACCGCGCCGAGCAGGCTGCCCGGAACATAGTCGGATGAGAGCACATCTAGTAAACCTTGCTTAGCCAATTCGGTAGCAGAGACATTGCCTGAGTGCGAGCCGCCACGCACCACGTTGGGCCCACCCATAACAGTTAGCAACCCTAAATTTTTTGCGCAACGCGCAGCGGCGATTGTTGTTGGAAATTCAGACATGCTGGCACCTTCGGCGAAGGCTTGCTGAACGTGTGCCTCGGTGGTGTCGTCATGACTGGCTAAGTGGATGCCCGTACGCGTTGAGTAGTCGACAAAGTACTGACGATGGGGCGCACTGAACTGATCTTGCAGCATGGCAGCGTTGCTGACTTTATCTTCGAATTTTTCACGGCTCCAGCCTTTTTTACCCGTAAAGTACACACGCGCTTGCTCGATGT